>JAVLFR010000084.1:0-1621 GCA_046052785.1 Limnohabitans sp.
GCGCTCAAGACAAAACAACGGCCTTCCATGGCAATGTGCTGCATGGTTGCCAACCAAGTGAGTCGGTCATCTGCCGTGGGGGCGCAATAAATCTCAATGCCTTGCGCATACTGGCTCATGCGCAAGGCGGGCATGTAGTTTTCCCAGCAAATGACCGCACCAATTTTGCCTAAATCTGTGTCCATCACATCAAGCGTTGAGCCATCGCCAAAGCCCCACACCAAGCGCTCAGCGCCTGTTGGCATGAGCTTGCGGCGTTTACCCATCAAACCCTTCTTGGGGTCAATGAAAACAACCGTGCAGTAAAGGGTAGAACCGCCGCGCTCAATGATGCCCAGCACCACATACACATTGAGCTCGCTCGCAGCGGCACAAACAGACTTGATTTCTGGCCCTTCGATATCCACCGCCCCATTGAAATAACGCAGGTATTCGTCACGCCCCTCGGGCAGGCGGCGGCCAATCGGGGCATCGAACGTGAGCCCCTTGGGATACGTGCCTAAAAACGCCTCTGGAAACACCACCAGCTCAGCACGCTGGCTCGCAGCGTCCGCCATCAAGCGACAGATTTTTTCTGTGGTGGCAGCGGGGTCGAATGCCACGCTGCTGTCTTGCACCACAGCCACTCTGACTTGTGATTTCATCGGGTCTCCTCTGTCTGTTTGTTGAGGGTCAATCTAACACCAAACCCTCTAACGGCTTGGCGTGTCAAACCCCGCATCCACCCAAGCCTGCGCTGTCTGGCGGTTGAGCTTGAACCCCGCGTTCACGCGGATATCGGCCAGCGTGTCGCCCCCCTCGTTTTGGGCGCTGAGCGTGGCGAAGGGGTTGTCGTCATCGGGTTCGATGTCTAGCCGCACAGTCACGGGGCTTGCGAGCCCATTGACCGTGACCGACTGATGCAGCGTGGCGTGCCACTGCTGCTCGCTGCGACGCACAAACTCAGAAGCGGTTTTCACCAAGGTGATAAAGGCGTTGCTATCCAGCGGCTTGGGGTTCTTTTTGTCGCGGCCCATGGTCCAGGGGCCAATCAGCGCGGCTTCAGATTCGCCATCCTTAAACATCGCCACGGCCCAGCCGTCGTCATCGTCATTTTTAATCACCCTGGCCGTCCACATGTCGTTTTGCCACAGGCGTGGTTCTTGGATGAAGGGGGTGTGATCGCTGTGGTGGTCTGTCATGCGGGGCTGAGTTGGGGCATGGCGTCAAACCAAGCGTGGATGTCTTTGGGGTGGGTCAAGGTGCGCACATGCAGGTAGGCCGCCTCGGCCTCGGGGTAGTGCTTTCGCAAAAAATTTAGCCATTGTTTCAAGCGCCCTGCTTGGTGACGCTCGCTCACATGGCCCGTCACAATTTTCCAAAATGTGTACAGGTGCGGCGGCAGGTTTTGCCAACTGACCTCCGTGGCCGGCACTGGCAAACCTTGCGCAGTCGCATCGTGGGCTTGAATGGCCAAGCCCAGACCTGGATTAGTCACAATGCCTCGGCCCAGCATCAAATCAAAACAACCCGACTCGGCGCGTGCCTTGAGCGCGTCTTGCACATGCCAAATTTCGCCATTGGCCACCAGCGGTGTTTTGACCAGGGCTTTGATGTCGGCAATGCGGTGCCAATAGGCGGG
>JAVLFR010000085.1:0-3833 GCA_046052785.1 Limnohabitans sp.
GGGGCTTATCGGCAGTGGGTGGGCAAGCACTACGGGGCTTAAGTCTAAATATGAAAATATTACTACTCGGCAGAAACGGCCAAGTCGGCTGGGAGCTGCAGCGCAGCTTGGCTCCTTTGGGCGCGGTACTGGCGCTGGACCGTTACAGCACCCCCCACTGTGGTGACCTGAGCCAGCCCGAGCAGCTGGCGCAAACGGTGCTGGCCTACCAGCCAGACTTCATCGTCAATGCCGCGGCGCACACGGCGGTAGACAAGGCCGAGTCAGAGCCCGAGTTGGCGCGGCTTTTAAACGCGCAAGCCCCCGCCGCATTAGCCCAAGCTGCTGCTCAAGTGGGCGCTTGGCTGGTGCACTACTCCACCGACTATGTGTTTGACGGCAGTGGTAGTCACGCACGACAAGAGGGCGAGGGCGTGGGCCCGCTCAGCGTGTACGGCCAAACCAAACACGAAGGCGAGCAAGCGATTGTGGCCAGTGGCTGCAAGTATTTGATTTTTCGCACCAGCTGGGTCTACGCCGCACGCGGTGGCAACTTTGCCAAAACCATGCTGCGCTTGGCGCAAGACCGAGAAAAGCTCGCTGTCATCAACGACCAATATGGTGCGCCCACGGGGGCCGAGCTGATCGCCGATGTCACGGCGCACGCCATGCGGCGCTTAGTGAATACTCAAAACATTGCGTTGGGCGGCGTGTATCACCTTGTAGCCTCGGGCGAGACCACCTGGCATGGCTATGCCAACCATGTGATTGACCAGGCCAAACGCCTGAGCCCCGCTTTAGACTGGAAGGTCACGGAAGTGGCGGCAGTGCCCACCAGCGCTTTTCCCACACCCGCCACCCGCCCGTTGAATTCACGCCTGTGCAACACCAAGCTTCAACAAGCCTTTGACTTGGTGTTGCCACCCTGGCAGCAGGGGGTGGACAGGATGTTGGCGGAAATACTGTAATCAATGCAATTTGCAATATTGGCATAATGTGCCAATCTCAAAACGCGGAGCTTTATATGCCCACTCGAAATGTTGTGTTGACGCAATACCAAGCCACCTTTGTGGAGGGGCTTGTGGCAAGTGGGCGATATCAAAATGCCAGCGAGGTGCTGCGCGAAGGATTGCGCTTGGTTGAGCAACGCGAAAACCACGAAGCTGCTCGTCTCGAAGCACTTAGACATGCCGTGGCAGTGGGTGAGGCCGACATACAGGCCGGACGCTATGTTGCATTTGATTCAGCAGCGCAACTCGGGACGCATTTGCAGGCACTCAGCGCTAAGGCCCAGAGCCGATGAAGTCATGGCGAGTCAGACTTTCTCAAGCTGCAGAAGCCGACTTTTCGGCAATAGTGGCGTGGACAGCGGCTCACTTTGGCGATGTACAAGCCCAAAAATATGCAGATATTTTGACTCTGGCGATTGCCGCATTGCACGAAGGGCCCGATGTCATAGGTGCAAAAACACGTCACGAAATAGACCATGGACTGATGAGTTTGCACGTGGCGCGAATGGGGCGCAAGGGCAGCCACTTTGTGGTGTTTCGTGTAGCCACAGAAAACACCATAGATGTGTTGCGCGTGTTGCATGAAAGCATGGACTTAACACGGCACTTGCCACCAGAAAATTTACAACATTAATCAAGAAGAAATTTCAAATGACCCAACAACGCAAAGGCATCATCCTCGCGGGCGGCTCTGGCACCCGTTTGTATCCCGTCACGCAAGCGGTGAGCAAGCAACTCATGCCCGTGTATGACAAGCCCATGATTTACTACCCGCTGACCACGCTGATGCTCAGTGGCATTCGTGAGGTGTTGATCATCTCCACCCCGCAAGACACGCCGCGTTTTGCCGAGCTGTTGGGTGACGGCAGCCAGTGGGGCATGCATATTGAATACGCGGTGCAGCCCAGCCCCGATGGGTTGGCGCAAGCCTTCATCATTGGTAAAAACTTTTTAGGCAACCACCCCAGTGCCTTGGTGCTGGGTGACAACATTTTTTATGGCCACGACTTGGTCAAGCAACTGCACAACGCCGATCAACGCACGTCTGGCGCCAGTGTGTTTGCCTACCATGTGCATGACCCCGAGCGCTATGGCGTGGTGGAGTTTGATGCGCAGTTTCGAGCGTTGAGCATCGAAGAAAAACCCACCCAGCCCAAGAGCAACTACGCCGTCACTGGCTTGTACTTTTATGACGAGCAGGTGTGTGACATTGCCGCCGCTGTCAAGCCCTCGCACCGCGGTGAGCTTGAAATTACTGATGTCAACAAACGCTATTTAGAGTTGGGCCAGTTGAATGTCGAGATCATGGGCCGCGGCTATGCGTGGCTCGACACAGGCACGCACGACAGCTTGCTGGAAGCTGCTAGCTTCATTGGCACGCTGCAAAAACGACAAGGCTTGATGGTGGCCTGTCCTGAGGAAATCGCGTTTAGCCAAAAGTGGATCGATGCCGCCGCTGTGCAAAAGCTGGCGGCGCCGCTGGCTAAAAACGGTTACGGGCAATATCTGTTGAATTTGGTGAAATAACTCAAACGCAGCATCAATGACTCACTTTGGCCGTAATTTATATGATTTCGTGATTTAATACGGCCAATGGATTGGACACTGATTCCCGACAATGCAGGCAGACAGTGGCTAGATTCGTCTGCTGTTTTCCAAGAGTTTGTCACCACGCAGGCCAAAGCCAAGTCTTACGCAGGCGGGATGTATTGGAAAAAGCAAGCGGGGTACGAATATCTGGTTAAAACGCAGCTAGACAACCGCCAACAGCGAATAGGCCCGCGATCGCCTGATACAGAGTTGATTTATCGGGAGTTCACGGCAAAGAAGCTGGCGATCGAAACACGTTTGCGCTCACTGCGCAATGCAGTCAAGGAGTCAGAAAGGCTCAACAGAGCCTTGAAAGTGGGTCGAGCCCCAGCCCTGCTGATCGACATCATTCGCGCGCTAGAAGACAGCGGGCTGCAAGATCATTTCATCGTGGTGGGAACGCATGCGTTGTATGCCTTCGAAATGGCGGCTGGCGTGAGGATTGAACAAGCCGCCATGGCAACCTTGGATGTCGATTTGCTGTGGGATGCACGCAAGAAGGTGCAGTTTTTAAGTGATATTGCCAAGTTGGATGCGTCGATTTTGGGCGTTTTGCAAAAAGCAGATCGCACATTTGTTCGTAAAGAAGGACAAAACGAGACGGCGATCAACGACAAGGGATTTGAAGTTGACTTTTTGCGCCGCATGAAAGAGGCGGATGATCCTCACCCATTTCGATTCACTGACGATGAAGACGATCTTTGGCCTGTTCAGGCCATGCGAGCCGCCGTGCTGACCAGTGCGCCAAAGTTTGAATGCATCGTGGTGGCGAGCAATGGACGGATGGCAAACATGACAACCATCGCCCCGAAGACCTTCGTTGAATTCAAACGTTGGCTAGCAGAGGCGGCAGAAAAACGTGACCCCATCAAGCGCCGACGAGATCAACGCCAGGCCAACATTGTGCAAAAACTTTTAGATGAACACTTATTATGAAAATTAAAACCACCCCCATTGACGGCGTGCTGGTGCTCGAGCCCAAAGTATTTGGCGATGCGCGCGGCTTCTTTTTTGAGAGCTTTAACGCACGCGACTTTGAGCAAGCCACGGGCGTGCAGCGCACCTTTGTGCAAGATAACCACAGCAAGTCGGCTAAGGGCGTGCTGCGTGGTTTGCACTACCAAACCCAACACGCACAAGGCAAGCTCGTGCGCGTGACGCTTGGCGCGTTATTTGATGTGGCGGTGGATATTCGAAAAGACTCGCCCACGTTTGGCAATTGGTTTGGGCTGGAGCTGTCTGCCGAGAACAACA
>JAVLFR010000086.1:0-3191 GCA_046052785.1 Limnohabitans sp.
AATTGGCAGTGCCTAAAAATGCTTCAGCCCATGCGGTGCAAGAGGCTTGGCGGTGGCCAGCTTGGCTACGCTTGAAGCGTCTGCGACACAAGCCGTGACACAACCCGCGCGCATCAAGGGCTCACCCACTGCAGAGGCGATGGAGACGCGTGTTTTGACCCCAAGGCATCAAGCACACTGGGTGTGGCTCATCACTGAACAGACCATATACCAAGCAGCGATCTATGCAGCGCCTAATGACAAAGGTTTTGCAGAGGCGACTGATGTTTACATGTCAGGAATCCAATGGCGTTGAATCAAGAGGTTTTGTCGCGCCGCACAGCCGTGTGGGTGTTTGTGGCCTTGGCTGCCGCTTATTTTTTATCGACCTTGTTGAGGGCCATCACGGCCACGCTTGCCCCGATCCTGACGGATGAGTTTGGCATGCAGGCGCGAGACCTGGGCTTATTGGCGGGCGCCTATTTTTTGGGTTTTTCGTTCACGCAATTGCCCATGGGCCATTGGCTAGACCGTCACGGCCCAAAGCAAGTTATTTTGAGTTTTTTGGGCGTGGCAGTTCTGGGTTGCTTGGCATTTTCCTTGGCCAATGACTTCACGGGGCTACTCTTAGCAAGGGTTTTGATTGGTGTGGGCGTCAGCGCCTGTTTGATGGCGCCCCTGACGGGCTATCGCCGTTGGTTCGCCGTGGAGCAACAACAGCGCGCCAATTCTTGGATGTTGATGACCGGCGCATTTGGCATGCTGGCCTCGACGTTGCCTGTGCAATGGCTTTTGCCAACAGTGGGTTGGCGATGGATGTTCGTGGTGCTGGCCATGCTTGTGGCGTTGGCCATGGTGATGATTTATTGGAAAGTGCCATCCTGGCGATTGGACGCAACTGCCTCAACTGAAACTACAGACGCAGCCCCAGTCAAAGGATTCATGGCGAGTTACAAACAAGTGTGGAACCACCCTTACTTTCGTTGTCTGGCGCCCATGGGTTTTTTCAACTACGGCGGCATGATTGCCATGCAAACATTGTGGGCGGGGCCTTGGATGGTCAAAGTGGCAGGTTATACACCTCTAGAAGCCGCCACTGGCTTATTTTGGTTGAATGTGTGCATGCTGTTGACTTTTTGGTTGTGGGGTGTGGTGACGCCCAGTTTGACCGTGAAGGGGTACAACGCAAACAAATTATTAACCTACGGCGTGCCTTTGAGCTTGGGCATGCAAGCCGCCATCGTGCTGGGTGGGGCACAAGCGGGCGCGACGCATTGGGTGCTGTTTTGTATCACCAGTTCATTTATCTCATTGGCGCAACCGGCAGTTGGCCTCGCTTTTCCATCAACATTGGCTGGACGCGCTTTGTCGGCCTACAACTTGGTTTTGTTCTTGGGTGTATTTGTGGTGCAGTGGGGAATGGGCTTGATGATTGACGGCTTTTTGATGGCCGGTTGGTTGCAGGCAGAGGCCTTTCAGCTGGCCATGTCGGTTTTTGGGGTCTGCTGTTTGGCGTCTTATATTCATTTTTTAAGGCATCAGCCAGCCAGTTCATAATGCGCAGCTAGTCGCAATGCCCTATCCATGAGTAACCGAATTTTCATCATCGCTCACGCACCGCTTGCACAAGCGCTACGCGATTGCGCCATGCATGTCTACCCTGAGTGCGCGGCCGACGTCATTGCACTAGACGTCTTGCCCAACGCACAACCCGAAGACACTTTGGACCAAGCGATCAAAGCTGCTGGCACAGCCCTGAACGAAGGATTATTGGTGCTGACAGATATCTTTGGGGCAACGCCTGCAAATGTGGCCCAAAAGCTGGTGCTGGGTAGCAATGCCAAACTCATTGCCGGCGTCAACCTGCCGATGTTGTTCAGAAGCGTGTGCTATCGCCACGAGACACTGGATGCGCTTGTGGGTCGAGCCCTGACAGGTGGTACTCAAGGGGTGATGCAAGTGGCCATCGCCGCTCCTCAAAATCAAAACCGTCGAACACATGATCAAAACCAACACGACCATCATCAATAAATTAGGTTTGCACGCGCGTGCCTCGGCCAAACTCACCAAGCTCGCTGGGAGTTTTCCTTGTGAGGTGTGGATCAGCAAAGGCGAGCGCAGAGTGAATGCAAAAAGCATCATGGGCGTCATGATGTTGGCCGCAGGCATTGGCAGTGTTGTCGAACTTGAAACCGATGGCGCAAAAGAGCAAGAAGCCATAGATGCGTTACTGGCGTTGCTTGCCGATAAATTTGGTGAAGGCGAGTAAGCCAGCATGACCATTTCGATTCACGGCTTGGCAGTTGCCCGCGGCATCGCTATTGGGCGTGCAGTCTTGGTGGCGTCCAGTCGCGTGGATGTGGCGCATTACTTCATTGAACCGGAGCAAGTCAGCGCCGAGCTCGCACGACTGGCGCAAGCACGCGAAGCGGTCATGGTCGAGCTACAAAGCTTGCATGACCATCTGCCAAAAGAGTCGCCACCTGAGCTGGCTGCTATTTTGGAAGTCCATTTGATGTTGCTGCAAGACACCATGTTGGCAGATGGCGTGAGTGGGTGGATCAAAGAGCGTTTCTACAACGCTGAATGGGCCTTGACCTCGCAACTCGATGTGGTGGCACGCCAGTTTGATGAAATGGATGATGCCTATTTGCGTGAGCGCAAAGGCGATTTAGAGCAAGTGGTCGAGCGCATGCTGCGCCATATGAAGGGGGTGACGCATGTGATGCCGCACCCCTCTGTCAAACGCAGCAACCCACCTCGTCAGCAAGACCTTCAACTCGACGACGACATGGATGTGCCCTTGGTGTTGGTGGCGCATGATTTGTCGCCCGCGGACATGTTGCAATTTAAGCAAAGCGTGTTCACGGGGTTTGTCACCGATGTCGGCGGTAAAACCTCCCACACCGCCATCGTGGCACGCAGTTTGGATATTCCCGCTGTGGTGGGTGCCCGCACGGCCAGCCAGTTGGTGCGCCAAGACGACTGGATCATCATCGATGGTGATGCGGGCGTGGTCATCGTCAATCCTTCGCCCATCATCCTGGCCGAATATGGGTTCAAGCAACGTCAAGCCGATTTAGAGCGCGAGCGACTCTTGCGCTTGCGCCACACCCCAGCGGTCACATTGGACGGCCAACGCGTGGACTTGCTGGCAAACATTGAAATGCCCGAAGACGCCCCTGCCGCACTAGATGTGGGCGCGGTGGGCG
>JAVLFR010000087.1:0-15471 GCA_046052785.1 Limnohabitans sp.
TGATGGCTTGGCCCTGAGTTCACGCAACGGTTATTTGTCGGAGACTGAGCGCGCCGAGGCGCGGCACCTGTCACTGGCCCTGCGCGAACTCGGCCGCGACGCCCTGGCCGCCGCCCATGCGCTGCCCTCCCACCTGCCCGCGCTGGAAGCCAAAGCCATGGCGGCATTGAGTCAGCGCGGCTGGCAACCCGACTACCTCACCGTGCGCCGCCGCAACGACCTGCAAGCCCCACAAGTGGGCGACGCCCTGGTGGTGCTGGGCGCGGCCAAGCTGGGGGCGACGCGCTTGATTGATAACTTTGAAATTTGAATTGTGGATTCACTGATGATCTACAAATCTGCTAATCAACAACAGTGAATACTGCGATTGAGTTTGAGTTTGAGTTTGAGTTTGAGTTTGATGATTCACTATCGAAAAGAAAATGAAGTAAAAATCAAAGAAGCGAGATAAACACCCCAAGTTTTGAAAGCTCCGTACACAAATGCTCCAATTGCAAGGGAAATCACCGAGCTATGACTACGCGCCAAATATTTAGTCATTCTGTTCTTATCTCCAGCTGTTATCTGGAAAAGGGGAACAATCGAAATCCTACGTACATGCTGCTCAAATTTTTTACTGATGTGCAAGGCCGCATACCGGGCAAGTAAGAAAAATGCACCACCAACCAGAATCCAAGCAGCAGCGTATTTTGTCGAATCTGTAATCGACTGCGGCACATACCCCAGCCAAATTCCTACGTAAGCAAGCACAGCCAATGGTGGCAAAGAGTAAATAACAAAGGATGAAATTGACTCTCTGTACCTTCTAAGGGGTAGCACGAAGCCGAATGACGCTTCAATGTATGGCTGGGCGTTTACCCATTCGGTTACAAGTGCCATTACTTCTGAGCTGAACCGGTTTTCAGCAAAGTCAACTTTGCAAAAAATTGGTGAAAACATATCGCCGTCAGGTGTTTCAAGATCGTCCGTTCGACTACTCAGCATTTTTTGCAAAAAAATACTAGCCGACGGAGTTTCTGATATTTTCAAAAAAATTGAATGCAGATGTTGTTCATCTTTTTCATCTGGATCAAACACAAACGACCATCTCAATGAAATTGAATCGGTAAGTGACGAAATCTCAAAGTCATAATCCAAAAGATCTTTCACGCTTGATAAATTGATAACGCGATCATTCTCAAGTTGAACACAGACTGAAATGCTTACGTTAAAGATCTGATGAAGCTCAAGCTTTCGAACTATCTTTTTATGTATTTCTTCGAGATGTTGAAGGAAAACTTGTGGCCGCTTCGGATAAAGCTGTGTAACGCTGTTCTTTGCTGCAGTTGCAATTCTTAAGACTGTTACATCGGTTGCTAGCTTTTCTGCAACGACTGATAGCTCTTGATCACTCACAGTTGATTTCCTTTTCTCAATGCATAGAAAGTTGATACGACGCGGTATGCAAGAAACCAGTTCATGCATCAATAAAAAAAGGCATAGAAATAGACACACCTATCAAAAGATTTACACCACGACACACACCAAAAATGTAGCACTTTAATATTATTTAATGCCATTAATAATTCAGAGAATTATAATTCACTTTTAATTCACATTTCCATTCATATACCCATGCCCACCCATGCCGACCTCTTACGCCTGCGCCTGGCATCTGGCCCGCACTCGGGCACGCAGATGGCCAAGGAGATGGGCATTAGCCAGCCCACGGCCACGCGGGCGTTGGCGGCGATGAGGGACGAGGTGATGAAGTTCGGCCAGAAGAAAGGCTCGCGCTATGCGCTGCGGGATGCGGGCCGTGGTTTTGGCGATGTGCCTGTGTTTTGGGTGGATGGCGAGGGCAGGCTGAGGGAGTTGGGTGTGCTCACGCCCGTGCGGCCCGATGGCTTTGTGTTCACCCAGGCCGATGGGCAACAGGTGCACACCGATGGCCTGCCCTGGTGGCTGCTGGACATGCGACCCCAGGGCTATTTGGGCCGCGCGTATGCCTCGCGTTATGGCGCAGAGCTAGGGCTACCCAACACGCTCAAGGAATGGACCGACAGCCATGCCCTGCGGGCCCTGCTGGTGCATGGGCATGACCTGGTGGGCAACTTGCTGCTGGGACCCATCGCCCGCGACAAGTTCATCGCTTCGCCCGAGCCTGTAGCTTTGGCGCGCACGGACAAAGCCTCGGCCTATGCCCGCATGGCAGTGGGTGCATCGCAGGGCGAGTCACCCGGCTCTTCTGCGGGCGGCGAGCAGCCCAAGTTCACCGCCTATGCCAACACCGAAGACGGCGCCCAGCATGTGCTGGTGAAGTTCAGCGAAAAGTTGGACAGCCCCGTGAGCCAGCGCTGGCGTGACCTTTTGTTGGCCGAACATTTGGCACTCGGCACCTTGCGCCAAGCCGGGCTGGCCGCCGCGCAGTCGGCCGTGGTGGACCATGCAGGCCAACGCTTTTTGGAGGTGCAGCGCTTTGACCGCGTGGGCACTTTGGGGCGCCAGGCTTTGGTATCCCTGTCGGCGCTAGACGCTGAGTTTGTGGGCGCGGCGCACCAGCCCTGGCCGCTGGTAGTCAAGGCATTGGCCACACAAGGCTTGGTAACGCCCAAAGCCGCCGAGGCCACCGAGTTGCTGTGGGCTTTTGGGGTGCTGATCGGCAACACCGACATGCACGGTGGCAATTTGTCTTTTGTGTCGGATCAGGGGCGTCCCTACCACTTAGCCCCGGCGTACGACATGACGTCCATGGCCTTTGCGCCCAGCAGCAGCGGCAAATTGCCCAGCACGGTGCCACCGCCGCTGCTGCACGCTAGCGTGCGCAATGACCACTGGCGCACAGCACTGACCATGGCGCAAAGCTACCTGGCCGCACTGCGTGCGTGCGCCGATTTGAGCGCCGAGTTTGAGGTGTGTGTGGATGCACTGGCGTTGCACATTGAAAGCGCCAGCGCTCAGGTGGCGCGATTGGGATAACCAACCTTTGCCGCAGCCTACTCGCCTCAGCGAGAAGCGAGCCCAGCTGAAAGCGCTAACGCCTCAATACCGAAAGCCCACCGCCAAGCGCGTGATGTTGGCGTGCGTGTAGTTGGCTTTTTGGTCATAGGCCACACGCACAAAGTAGTCGCGCAGCTCGACGGTGGTAGAAAGCCCGTTTCCGCTGACTTTTTCCTCACCCGCTTCACTGGCGCCAGAGCGATGAAACGCATCCACCACCAAGCTCACTGAATTGGGCAGCGACCCTCGCCAGACCGCGTGCGTCACGCGCTGGCCGGTTTGGAGGCGGTCATCCACAATTTGGAAGAGCGAAAACTGGCCCCACGAACGCTTGGAATAGCTGCCGCCCCATAACAAGGAGTCGTTCGGGTCGAAGTTCAAATTGACATAGGGCTTGGTATTGGTGCGACCCCAGCCGAGCAAGGGTGACCAACCGTCGACGTTGTCTTGCTTGCCATCCCACGTGAGGCTGCCGCCTACAAAACCACCACTGGCGACTTGCACCGATGAAATCAGCTTGCCATAGCTGGCCAAGCCCGTGGCCTGCTCAATGCCAAAACGCGACTGCTTGAAATCAGTGGGCTCTTGGTAGTAGCCCACCCAAAAACGGGTGTCGCCCACGCTGCCGCGCACGTTGACGTCTGTGGAGGTGTCTCGGGTGGCCGAGTCTTTGTAGGTGCCCAGCGTGGCCTTCCAAACAATGGGTTTGTCGGCCGACGTTTGTGCGGTGGGCTCTGCGTTCACGCGGTCTTGGTTGGCCAGCGCGACAGACGCGTCACCCAAGCCAACCAGCAACATCACTGAGAAAAAGAATTTAGTTTTCACCTTTAGCTCCTCGTCCCATCAAAACAGCCACCGCTTGCGCAGGTGTGATGTGCCCATCCAACAAAGCCACCACCGCTTGGGCGATGGGCATGTCCACGCCCAAATGCTGTGCGCGTTGCACCACCGTGCGCGCGCAATACACACCTTCGGCCACATGGCCGAGTGACTCCACGGCCTGTTGCAAGGTCAGGCCTTGGGCCAAGGCCAGGCCGACTTTGCGGTTGCGGCTCAAGTCGCCCGTGGCGGTGAGCACCAAGTCGCCCAAACCCGACAGACCCATGAAGGTTTCGGCCTTGGCACCCAGCGCCACGCCTAGGCGGGTCATTTCGGCCAAGCCGCGTGTGATGAGTGCGGCTCGGGCGTTGAGGCCAAGTTGCAAACCATCACACAAGCCCGTGGCGATGGCCAACACGTTTTTCACCGCGCCGCCCACTTCCACGCCCACGATGTCGTCGTTGGCATAGACGCGCAGGGTGGGGCTGTGAAAGGCTTGCACCATGGCGTCGCGTGCCGCTGCGCGGCTGCTCGCGGCCACCAGGGCGGTGGGCATGGCGCGCGCCACTTCTTGCGCAAAGCTGGGGCCGCTCAAGGCGCCACCGAGCAAGGCAGGGGCGACTTGGGCGCACACCTCATGAGCCATCAAACCAAGGTCGCTGTGAGCGTCCTGGTCTTGCCGCGTTTCGGGTTGCGCCGATTCAAAGCCTTTGCACAACCAAGCCACGGGGACTTGGCTGCCCAAGAGGGGGGCGAGTTGCGTCAACATGCCGCGCAAGCTGCTCATGGGCGAGCCGATGACCACCAAGTCTTGCTCGGCCAACCAAGGCCCGAGCGGGGCTGAGGACACTTGCACACCCGCGCTAAAGGACTGCTCAGGCAAGTAACGCGCGTTCACCCTCTGCGCTTGCATGGCCTGGGCTTGGGGCGCATGGCGTGCCCACAGCGTCACGGTGTGGTGAGCGCCAGCGTGGATGGCCAGCGCCGTGCCCCAAGCACCTGCACCTAAAACGGCAATCTTCATGTCGACAGCCTAGCGGCGACAGTTACTGAACTGAGCCAGCCGCTTGTTGTTGCTGCTGCTGTTCGTACATGGCTTGGAAGTTGATTTCTGCCAAGTGCACTGGCGGGAAGCCCGCGCGCTGAATCACATCCGCCACGTTGCCGCGCAGGTAGGGGTAAATGATTTGGGGGCAAGCAATGCCAATGACGGGGCCCATTTGGTCTTCAGGCAAGTTGCGCACTTCAAAAATGCCCGCTTGTTTGGCTTCAACCAAGAACACCACGCTGTCTTCAATCTTGGTGGTCACGGTGGCCGTCACGGTGACTTCCACCATGCCGTCAGCCACGTGCTCCATGCCCACGGCCAGTTGAATGTCCACCGAGGGTTGCTCGGTGCTGGTCAAGATGGCGGGAGAGTTGGGTTGCTCCAAAGACAGGTCTTTCAAGTAGACGCGTTGGATTTGGAACACGGGCGTGGCTTGTTCTTCTGACATGAGGTTTTTCCTAAAACAAAAAAATACCCGCATCGGCCGTACCGAAGCGGGCAGCAAATCGGGATGGCTGAATTATGTCAGCTCAAGATTGCAATAAAGGCATCAAACCGCCTTTGGCGTCCAAGGCCACCAAATCGTCACAGCCGCCCACATGCGTGTCGCCAATGAAGATTTGCGGCACCGTACGCCGGCCCGTGACTTCCATCATGTGGGCGCGTGCTTGGGGGTCGGTGTCGATGCGGATTTCTTCAATCTGGGCCACGCCTTTGGCGTTGAGCAGTTGCTTGGCTCGAATGCAATACGGGCAAACGGCGGTGGTGTACATCTTGACGGCAGGCATAGTGATTTCTCCGAGTTAATTCAAGCCAACAAATGGCGTTGGCTGATCAAGCTTTAGCAACAGGCAGGTTAGCCTCTTTCCAAGCTTTGAGCCCTCCGTGCAGTGAATGCACCTTCTCGTAGCCCAGTTTTTGGGCCATGCCTTGAGCGCGCTTGGAACGCGCCCCTGCCGCGCAAACCATGATGACGGGGGTGCTTTTGTTTTTCACGGCCTTGCCCAATCGGGCTTCTAACTCGTCCAAAGGCACGTTGACGGCGCCCTTGATGTGGCCTTGCGCGAATTCGTCAGCGCCGCACACATCGATCACCACGCCTTTTTCGCGGTTCATGCAGTGCACTGCCTCAGTGGGTGACAGACCGCTGGCTGCAGCGCCTTGCACCACGGGCAGCAGCAAAAAGAAACCACTGCTCAAGGCGACGGCAATCAACATCCAGTTATCGAGAATAAATTTCACAGGGGAATCCAGTTCAGCAGGTTAAAAAGAATCGAGTCAGGCCAGCATTCTAAAATCACCGCCAATCCTTCACTGACTCTGCTGATTTAAACCATGTACAAGCTCGTATTAATCCGCCACGGCGAATCCACCTGGAACCTCGAAAACCGCTTCACAGGCTGGACCGATGTGGACTTGACACCCACTGGCATCGAACAAGCCAAGAACGCGGGCAAGTTGCTCAAGGCCGAGGGTTTCGCGTTTGACGTGGCTTACACCAGCGTGCTCAAACGCGCCATTCGCACCCTCTACCTCGCCTTGGACGAGATGGACTGCACCTGGTTGCCCGTCATGAAAAGCTGGCGTCTCAACGAGCGCCATTACGGCGGCTTGCAAGGCTTGAACAAAGCCGACATGGCCAAACAATACGGCGACGCGCAAGTGTTGGTGTGGCGCCGCAGCTACGACACGCCCCCGCCTGAGCTCGAAGCCCATGACCCCCGCAGCGAACGCGGCGACGCCCGTTACGCCAAGCTCGACCCCGCCCAAGTGCCACTGACCGAGTGCCTCAAAGACACCGTGGCGCGCGTGATTCCGTTTTGGAACGAGTCGATGGCCCCCGCCATCAAGGCTGGCAAACGCATCGTGGTGGCCGCGCATGGCAACTCGATTCGCGCTTTGATCAAGTATTTGGACGGCATCAGCGACCAAGACATCGTGGGCTTGAACATCCCCAACGGCATCCCCCTGGTCTACGAATTGGATGAGAACCTCAAGCCAATTCGTCACTACTATTTGGGTGATGCCCAAGCGGCGGCCCAAGCTGCCGCTGCGGTAGCCACACAAGGCAAAGCCTAATCATCCCCCGCACAGCGCGCCTTCTGGGCGCGTTGTATATTGAGCACCTATTGAAATTGTCATTTCTCGAAGGCCACATGCGTCAAAAACTCAAGATTGCTGGCTGGGTCGCCATCGGCGCCCTGACCGGTGCACTGACCACCGTTTCGCTACAAACCGCTGCGCGTGCCAACATGGCGCCCTTGCCGCTGGAAGAGTTGCAACAACTCGCCGCGGTGTTCAGCATGGTCAAGAGCGATTACGTCGAGCCCGTGGACGAGAAAAAACTCATCAGCGACGCCATCACAGGCATGGTGGCGAGCCTTGACCCGCATTCGCAGTACTACGACAAAAAGAGCTTCAAAGAATTCCGCGAAGGCACCACCGGCCGCTTTGTCGGCGTGGGGATTGAAATCACGCAAGAAGAAGGCCTGATCAAAATCGTCTCGCCCATCGAAGGCTCACCCGCTTTTCGCGCGGGCATGAAGTCGGGCGACTTGATCACCCGAATTGACGACACCGCCGTCAAAGGCCTGTCACTCAACGACGCTGTCAAACGCATGCGCGGCGAGCCTGGCACCAAGGTGATGCTCACCATCTTCCGCAAAGACGAAAACCGCACCTTCCCAGTCAACATCGTGCGCGAAGAAATCAAAACCCAAAGCGTCAAAGGCAAAGTGATGGAGCCAGGCTACGCGTGGATTCGCCTGAGCCAGTTCCAAGACCGCTCGGTGGACGACTTCACCAAAAAGCTGGAAGAAATTTACAAACAAGAACCCAAGCTCAAAGGCTTGGTGCTGGACCTGCGCAACGACCCCGGTGGTTTGCTCGATGCCGCCGTGGCGGTGTCTGCCATGTTTTTGCCCGAGAACATCTCGGTGGTGTCCACCAACGGCCAATTGGCTGAGAGCAAATTTGTCTACAAAGCCTCGCCCGAGTTTTATCGCCGCAGCAGCGGCAACGACCCCGTGGCTCGCTTGCACCAAGCCACCAAAGGCATTTACCGCACCGTGCCCCTGGTGGTATTGGTCAACGAAGGCTCGGCCTCGGCCAGCGAAATCGTGGCGGGCGCCCTGCAAGACCACAAACGCGCCACCATCATGGGCAGCCAAACCTTTGGCAAAGGCTCGGTACAAACCGTGCGTCAACTCGGTCCTGATACCGCGTTAAAAATCACCACGGCGCGTTACTACACGCCCAGCGGTCGCAGCATTCAAGCCAAAGGCATCGTGCCCGATGTGTTGTTGGACGACACCGCAGAAGGCAGCCCGTTTGCCATTTTGCGCATGCGTGAGGCTGACCTCGATAAACACTTAGAAAGCGGCCAAGGCAAAGATGCCAAAGACGCCGCCAAAGAAAAAGAAAAAGAAAAAGCCCGCGAAGAAGCCTTGAAGCGTTTGGAAGAAGAGTCCAAAAAACCCAACAGCGAGCGCCGCCCGCCCGAGTTTGGCAGCGACAAAGACTTTCAACTCGAGCAAGCCTTGAAGCGCCTCAAAGGCCAACCCGTGTTGGCCAGCAAGACGCAAAACGAGCGCCCTGCCACCGAGAAGAAAGACAAGTAATTCACTTGTAGCCTGCAGTGAACGACGACCAACTGCTGCGCTATTCGCGCCACATCCTGCTAGACGAGGTGGGCATAGAAGGCCAGCAGTGCTTGCTCGACAGCCATGTGTTGATCGTCGGCGCAGGGGGTTTGGGCTCGCCAGTGGCGCTGTATTTGGCAGCCAGCGGCGTGGGCCAGATCACGATTGCCGACCACGATGTGGTCGAGCTCACCAACTTGCAACGCCAAATCGCCCACACCACCGCGCGACTGGGGCAGCCCAAAGTTCAGTCAGCCTCGCAAGCCATGCTGGCCCTCAACCCCGATGTGCGCGTGAGTGCGTTGGCTCAAAAATTAGACACTGCCCAGCTAGACGCGCTGGTGCCCACTGTGCAAGTGGTGGTGGACTGCTGCGACAACTTTGACACCCGCCAAGCTGTCAACGCCGCCTGCGTGTCCCACCAAGTGCCTTTGGTATCCGGTGCAGCGGTCCGCTTGGATGGCCAGCTGGCGGTGTATGACGCGCGTGACGACACGTCGCCTTGCTATGCCTGTCTTTTCCCGCCCACGCCTGCGCCCGAAGAAGTGCTGTGCGCCACCATGGGGGTGCTCGCGCCCTTGGTGGGCGTGATTGGCACGATGCAAGCCATGGAAGCAGTCAAGCTCATCACGGGCATGGGCTCGCGCCTGACGGGCCGCCTGCAAATGCTCGATGGCCGCGCCATGGCATGGAACGAAATGCGCTTGACGCGCAACCCTAGCTGTCTGGTGTGTGGCAAGACCCAAACCGCTTTCTAAACCACCTCGGCTGCAAGGCCCGCCCCTCTGAAAACAAACCCAGCTGCTGCGTTTGCGCATGCAGCTGCAGCGCCTCATACGGGCCTGCATTGCTTTTGTAGCTGTAAGACCACGCATAGCCCTGCCCCACCATCCAAGCGCCGACATCACTGCCTTGCACGCTGAGCTGCGCCAGCAAACGGCCATAGCTGTCGCGTGTGCGAGCCGTCACTTCCACCACTTGGCCGTGCAGCGCTGCGTGTAAGGCCGCACGTGACTGTGGGCCCCACGGCTGACAAATTTCGGGGGCGTCAATGCCCAGCAAGCGCACCTTGTGGGCCTCGCCGCCCTGCAGCGGCTGCACCCACACCGTGTCGCCATCGCTCACATAGGTCACCACGCCTAGCCAAGCGTGCGCATGACTCAGGATGCTCCAAGCCACGGCAATAAAAATGCACCCACGCCACAGGCTCAAGCGTTGCAGCGTGTCGCGTTGTTGAAAAAGAAAGGTCACAGTCATTCGATCTGTCTCAGGTATCTGGCATTAAACCCCAACCGACACGACTGCCAAGTGAGTCGGGCCTACGAGTGGGATCAACACAAGCCTCAGCGCGGACATGAAGCCTTAAGATGGGGCATGGCGTTGTTAAAACAGTTTTTTCGTTCGAGCACTTGGCCCGTATTAACCCGTGAACTGGCTCGCACTGAATTGCTGGCTGGCCTGACCGTGGCTTTGGTGATGGTGCCGCAGGCCGTGGCCTATGCGAGCTTGGCAGGTATGCCTTTGGTGACAGGGCTCTACACCTGTTTGTTACCTGCGCTATTGGCCTTGCTGTTTGGCAGCGCCAACCGCTTGTCGGTTGGGCCTGCCGCCTTGACCTGTGTGCTGATTGCAGCGTCGCTCAACGGTCTGGCAGAGCCTGGAACGCCCGAATGGGTGGCGTTGGCGGTGTGGCTCTCACTGATGTCGGGCGCCATGCAACTGGCCTTGGGCTTGGGGGGTTACGGCTGGTTGCTCAACCTCATCAGCGCCCCTGTGCTGATGGGATTCACGCAAGCGGCCTCATTGCTCATCATGGCCTCGCAAGTGCCCGCCCTGCTGGGCGTGACCACCTGGCAATGGGACCTCACACTTTGGGGCACATGGCTGCAAAGCTGGCCAGCACTCTTTGGCCTGAGCAGCTTGGCACTGTTGCTGTTGCTGCGCCGATTTGCACCGCGATGGCCAGGCGTCATGCTGGTTGTGGGTTGCGCGTCGTGGTTGGGTTATGTGAGCGACTTCAGCCAACACGGCAGCGTGGTGGGTTTGCTGCCGGGCGGACTGCCTGCTTTGTATTGGCCCGAATGGCCAGGCCTGCACAAACTCAACCAACTCTGGGTGCCCGCCATGGTGATTGCCTTGGTCAGCTTTTTAGAAACCGCATCCAGCGCCCGTATTGAATGCCAACGCGATGGCAAACGCTGGAACGACAACCTCGAACTGATTGGTCAAGGCTTGGCCAAATTGGCCTCGGGTCTGTGCGGCAGCTTTGCCACCAGCACATCGTTTTCACGCTCTGCACTCATGCTCTACGCAGGCGCGCGCTCTGGCTGGGGCACCTTGTTCAGCATTGGCTGCGTGTTGATCAGCCTGTTGATTTTGCTGCCAGCGCTGCAATTTGTGCCGCGCGCTGTGCTGTCTGCGGCGGTCATCGTGGCCGTGCTCAACTTGTTTCAACCCAAGCACTTTCTGGTGCTGTGGCGTATTTCTCGCGCTGAGGCCATCACGGCGGGGCTAACATTTGTCATCACCCTCATCAACGCCCCTGCCATTTACTGGGGCGTGCTCGCAGGTGTACTCATGACCTTGGCGCACTTTTTGTATCAACGTCTGCACCCGCGCATCATCGAAATTGGCCTGCACCCCGATGGCAGCCTGCGCGACCGCCACCTGTGGCAGCTGCCGCCCTTGGCCCCCAATCTTTATGCCTTGCGCATGGATGCCGAGCTCGACTTTGCCGCCGCCAGCACCCTCGAGCGCACCGTGATGGAGCACCTGGGCCAGCACCCCCATGTGGCCCATGTGTGCCTGTTTGCAATGCCTATCAACCGCATCGACGCCACGGGTGTGGAGACTTTTGCCAAGCTAGAAGCCATGCTGCGTGAACGCGGCATCGGCCTGCACATCAGCGGTATGAAGCTACCCGTAGAAACCGTGCTGATACGCGCTGGCTGCCTGAAAGCGCATGCGGGGCTGCATCTGTATCGCACGGATGCGGAGGCGATTACGCAGCTGCGGCAGCTGGAAGTGTTACCTGCGGATATGGGGTGGTGTATTTAAACCACCTCAGCAGGCGCTTGCCTACAAGGGTGCTCATTGACGCCCATTTCAAACTGCAGGGTGGTGTGGTGAATCTTGAACAGCGTAAGCAAATCGTGGTTGATGTGCGCCAGCAAGGCGTCGTCCAACACACCGTCGGGTTTGACGAGGTGTGCGGTGAGTGCTATTTCCGTGGTGCTCATGGCCCAAATGTGCAGGTCATGCACAGCAACAATGCTGGAGTGACTGAGCAAATACGCCTCGACTTGGCCCGCTTGAATGCTCGCGGGTACCGCATCGAGCGCTAGGTTGAAGGACTCACGCAACAAACCCCATGTGCCCACGCCAATGACCAAGGCGATGGCGAGGCTCATCACCGGATCTAGCCACAACCAGCCTGTAAATTGCAACAGCACCGCCGCCAACACCACGCCCAACGACACCGCCGCATCGGACGCCATGTGCAAATAAGCGCCCTTGATGTTGATGTCATCTTCTTTGCCCGACATGAAAAGCCAAGCCGTGAAGCCGTTGATGAGAATGCCCACTATGGCCACCCCCATGACGGTGCTGACCTCAATGACTTCGGGATGACTGAAACGCAGCAAAGCCTCCCAAGCAATCGCCCCCACCGCCACCAATAGCACCAGCGTATTGACCAAAGCAGCCAGTACGGACGCACGGCGCAAACCATAGGTGTGGCGCTGTGTGGGAAGCTTTCGCGACAACACGCGCGCGCCCCACGCCAACAACAGGGCCAACACATCGCTGAAGTTGTGGCCTGCATCAGCCAACAACGCCAACGAGTTGGACATCAAGCCAAACACCACCTCCACGGCCACAAAGCCTGCGTTGAGCAACACACCGATCGCAAAAGCACGGTCAAAGTTGTTGAGTGCGTGATGGTGACCGTGGTGGTGACCCTCGTCATGTGAATGTGCGTGTTTCATGCAGCCGAGTCTAGCGGTGCGCTGACAATCCACCCCTCCAACGGATCGCAATCAGGCAGGCCGTAGTGCGCATCGCCTGCCTCGTGCTGGGCGTGTGCCCATGCGGCTTGCACCATGCACAGCACCGCGTCGAGGCTATCGCCTGACGCGTCGTCCACCAAGGTGTCGTGTTGCGCGTGGGTGAGTTTGAGGCGCAGGCCTAAGCGGGTTTGGCCCAGCTCCAGCACTTGCAGCAATTGCTTGCGGGCGATCAAGCGCTCGGGCGTTTGTTTGGCTTTGTCATCGCTTTTGTAAGAAGTGTTGCCGATCAGCTCACGCGCCAGCAGGCCAGGGTAGGCCTCGAGGGCAATGCGCGTGGCAGATGAGGCGCACACAGCAGGTGCATGCAAGCGCGGCAACGTGACCCCCGCCTCGATCAACAAGGGCACGCCTGCGTGCAGCATGTAGGCCACGGGCGGGTTGACCCATTTCATCGAGGGGCTAGAGCCCGCAGGGGCATCGGTGGCGCGGTGGGCAAATTTGCCACCGACGGGGCGGGCATCGCAAAAAGCCTTGAAGGTCTCGCGTATCTCCGCGCGGGTCAATGCCGCAAAGTGCTGCATGCAGGGCAGCCAGTCGTTGGGCCAACCCAAGGTTTGAACCAACTCACGCGGCAAGCCAAACGGCAAATCAAAACCACCGACCCACGCTTGCGGCTGCTTGAGCCAATCGGCAAACGACGCAAGGGTGTCAAAGCGCAACAGGCTTTGCAGTTGCACACGGCCCGCCTTGGCGTGGCCAACAGCCACGACGACGGGTTTTCGTTTGGAGGGGCTGCTGCTGAAGTCGCAGCCAATCAGGGTCAAGCGCGGCCGACGATGGACGCAGTGGCCATCAGTTCTTCCAGCAGCGCGAACGACACATTGCCCGACACACCGTAGGGGTCGAGTGCGGGGGTTTCGGAATACTTCAACACGATGGAGGGGTTGAGTTTGTCTAAGCGCACATGGCCCATGGTCCAGCCGCCAAAGCGGCGCTCGGAGATTTCTTCATACGCCAAGATCACCACGTCTTGGTGACGCGGGTCTTTGACGATATGGGTGTAGAGCGCATTGACTTGGTTGCGACCACCTTCGATGGCTTGCAAATAAATACCCCCGCCAAAGCACAGCACACCCGTGATGCCGTTGCTGATGTTGTGCTCGCGGGAGCTGGCCAAGATGGATTCAGTTTCTTCAACCGTCTCGGGTTGGACGGAGCGGCTGACATACAACAAACGAACAAGCATGGCATCAACCTTTGGGAATGAGAGACAAAAATTCGCGACGCAAGTTGGGGTCCTTCAAGAAAGCGCCACGCATGACCGAGTTGAGCATCTTGCTGTCCATGTCTTTGACGCCGCGCCATGACATGCAGAAATGGCTGGCTTCCATGACGATGGCCAAGCCATCGGGCTGTGTTTTGGATTGAATCAAATCGGCCAGTTGCACCACGGCCTCTTCTTGAATTTGCGGGCGGCCCATCACCCATTCGGCCAAGCGGGCGTACTTGGACAAGCCAATCACGTTGGTACGCTCGTTGGGCAGCACGCCAATCCAGATCTTGCCAATCACGGGGCAAAAGTGGTGGCTACAGGCACTGCGCACCGTGATGGGGCCAACGATCATCAACTCGTTCAAGTGTTCCGCATTGGGAAACTCGGTGATAGCGGGTGCTTGCACATAGCGGCCTTTGAAGACCTCTTGCAAATACATTTTGGCCACGCGGCGGGCGGTGTCGCCTGTGTTGTGGTCGTGCTCGGTGTCGATCACCAAGCTGTCGAGCACACCTTGCATCTTGACCTCGACTTCGTCGAGCAAGGCTTCGAGCTCGCCTGGCTGAATGAACTCGGCAATGTTGTCATTGCTGTGGAAACGTTTGCGTGCGGCAGAAATTCGCTCGCGAATCTTCACAGAAACCGGCGTGCCTTCAAAGTTGTCTTTTGCTGTCATGGGAAGATGGTATCAGCGAAGCAAAAACCTTACGGCCGCGCACTTAGTAAGGCTTGCCCGTCAGCAACACCCCAAAACGCAGCAGCAGCGCCGCCCCCCAGTCGATCAAGCGCTGCCAGCCTGGGCGGTGGGCAAAGGTGTGCGGATCAACCCGCGTGGCACCCTCGCGCATGGCCTCTTCCAAGCTGGCTTGCAGGACTTGGGCAAAGGCGCGGTCGCGCACCACCACATTGGCCTCACGCGCCAGCAGCAAACTGAAAGGGTCCAAGTTGGACGAGCCCACAGTCGCCCACACCCCATCGACCACCGCCACTTTGGCGTGCAGCACGCTGGCGTGGTATTCGAATATTTCTACACCTGCGGCCAACAGCTGGCTGTAAAGCTGGCGTGAGGCTCGGTAAGGCAAGAAGTATTCGTATTTACCTTGCAGCAGCAAACGCACCCGCACCCCCCGATGAGCGGCCAGCACCAAGGCACGCCGCAAACGCAGCCCTGGGAAAAAATACGCACAGGCCACCACCACCTCTTGATGCGCGGTGCCAATGGCTTTGCGATAGGCCTGCTCAATTTGGGTGCGATGACGCACGTTGTCGCGCAACACCAACTGCACGCTGCCGCGTGTGGAAATCGCCAAGTCTTGATCGGCGCTGCGCAAGGCTTCAAGCGCACCCACAATGTCTTGGCTACGCAATTCGCGCACGGCTTCGATGCGCGACCACAGCTGCGTCATGGCGTCATGCACTTGCCCCACCAAGGGGCCGCGCAGGCTGACGGCATAGTCCAAGCGCGGCAGCAGCAAACCACCCGCCACATTGGGGTCTATGAAGTCGTCCAAGATATTGATGCCCCCGCAAAACGCCAAGCTTTGGTCCACCACACACAGCTTGCGGTGCAAACGCCGCCAACGGCTGGGCAGCCAAAAGCCAGCGCCCACCAAAGGGGAATACACGCGGCACAACACACCTGCTTGGTCAAAGCGTTGCGTCCACTCGGGCGGCAACGCCCCCGTGCCCACGCCGTCCACCACC
>JAVLFR010000088.1:0-6025 GCA_046052785.1 Limnohabitans sp.
TTTGTAGAAGCCGTCCAGCAAAGCAGCAACAGCTATTTCCCCGTCCTGCGACTGCACCCTAGCAACGACACGTTAAGCCAAGTCCGCGCCGACCAACTGCCAGGCTTTGCCAGCCCCGTTAACCCCAGCCACACGCCGACACCGCCTTCTCTTGCCGTCGTCGCCCCCGCCTTTGACGCCCTGGTGCAAACAAAAAGATTGGGCTATCACAACATTTACCCAGATGAAGATGGGGTGAACCGCCGCTACCGACTTTGGGAGGACAAGGAAGGCTGGCGACTGTGGTCTTTGCCTGCCCGTTTAGCCCTTGATTTGGGATGGGCCGTGCCTGACCAACCCCAGCAACTGATTGAGTTCACCCGTGAAAAATCAGCCTATACACAGATTTCATTTTCAGAGGTCTGGGAGCTCAGTCAAAGCCTGAAAGGCCAAGGCAAAGACCCGCGTTTCGAAAATGCCATAGTGATCATTGGCGCCACGGCCACTAGCTTGTTTGATGTCAAAGTCACGCCGATCGACACCACCCATCCTGGGGTGATGGTATTGGCCAACGTCATTGACAACCTGAAAAATCAAAGCTTCTTAAAAACAGCGTCGGCATGGGTGCAATTGTTTGTGGCGTGGGCCGGTCTTGCCATCGTGGTCTGGGCCAGTACCAAAATTCGAGAAGACCAAATGAAATGGGCAGCGCCAGTGGCCCCCACCCTCTTTTTGGGGATTGGATTTGCAAGTTTGCATCTCGGCAGTCACGTGTATTGGGACTTGGCGCAGTCGGCATCCAATGCTTTGCTGTTTTTCACCATATGGGCGGTTTACTTAAACTGGCGGACAAAATTTTTCGCACAAAGCACCTTAGATGAGTCCTCAACACAGTGGCGCAGTTCTGCGGTGGTTCAGGTGGACTTTTCTCACACCCATATGCAATCGGTGATTGATGCGCTGAGTCAGGGCAAGCACCCCCTCTCTGTCGCGCGCATTGGGGTGGTGAATCAACTTCCCCACTCGGGGCTAGGGTTGATTCACATAGCGCTGAACGATGAGGCCTCGCAATTAGAGGCCTTGATCAAGAACCTTCCCAATGCGAGGTCCGACCCATGGGTCAATGCCCGTCAGTTTGAAGCTTTAAACTGCGATCAATTCTGGGACCGTATCTGGTCCGACATCCAAATGGCTGAACAACACTGGAGATCGCCTCATGAACACCACTAAATTGATGCAACTCGGCGTGGCGACTGGGGTCTTGATAGGGCTTCAATTCATGCTGCCTGCGCCCGTCGTGGCCAATGAGACAGAGACCCAACGCATCATTGAAGCCCTGAAACCCGATGATGGGGCAAGGGTCAAAACGCGCGGTCTACGAAATTTACAAGTGGAGCAAACTGAGCAACCCGCCAGCGTCGCCCAAAAATTTGTCTCATTGACGATTGGCTTTAAATTCAATTCAGCAGAGATTTCCCCAGAAAGTGCCGACACGCTCAGTGCACTTGCAACAGCCCTGAAGTCTGATCAATTGGCCTCGCTTGAATTCATGATTGAAGGCCACACCGACGGCAAAGGCACGCCGGACTACAACATGAAGTTGTCTAACCAGCGCGCCAGCAGTGTGAAAACTTACCTTGAAAAACAAGGCATTTCAGCCAAGCGCATCCGATCTCAAGGTAAAGGTGACACAGAGCTTGCCAATGTGGATGACCGCTTTGCTGCTGAAAATCGTCGCGTCAAGATCATCACACTGACCCCTTAATTGCCTCCCAACTGAGCCCCCTCCATGCATCTCTTTAACGCCATGACCCCAGCAACGCGCTTCGCCCAATTAATTGCTGTCAGTGCATTGGTCTGGGTCTCTGCTCAGGCCTCGGCAGAGCCCATGACGGTGTTGCGGGCAACTGAACTCAAGGCGGATCGTTACATCGACGCCGCCAATTTAGGTCAACTCAGTGCAGGCCAATCTGTTGAGAGCCTCAAAATCGAGGCAGGATGGGTCCAAATCAAGTCGGGCAATCAACGCGGTTGGGTCCGCGCTATGGCGCTCAAAGGCGCTAGCTCGGTTCAGATTGCCACAGTTTCCGCCTTAGAGTCAGGCCGATCGGGCAACAACAACAGCCTGTCCACGACAGGCATTCGCTCGATCCCCAAAGCCTCTCGACATGCCCTGATCATTGGCATTGGCGAATACGCGGTGAGTGGAATTGCGCCTCTCAAAGGCGTGACGCATGACATGCAAAGCGCCAAAGTCATCTCGCAAGCCATGTCTATCCCAGAAGCCAATATCACTTACCTGCGAGATGGCAAGGCCACAGCCTCCGAAATTCGCCGTAGCATCCAAGATCTCGACGCGCGGGTGCGTCCAGGTGATCGTGTGTTCGTGTACTACTCTGGCCATGGCACGCGTTGGCTAGATACCTCAACCCCCAATAGCGGACAGTGTATGGAGGGCCTGCTTGCCAGCGACGGCTATGCGGTGACCAACGCTGAAATCAGCGACCTGCTGTCCCCCATCGCCAAGAAAACAGACAAACTGATGGTGTTTTATGACTCCTGCCATTCAGGTGGCATTGCCAATCAACCCCTTCGCACGCGTTCAATCAATCTATCGGGTACCACCCTCACCCCAAAATTTAGCAATCTCAGCCTAGAAGCGTGCGCGAAGCCTTCCAACATGCGCACACGCTCTATCAGCAACGAGTTGAGCAGCAAAGGAATTTTTCCAGAGAATATTGTTTCTATTGCGGCTTCACGTCCAGATGAGGTGTCATTTGACAACCCATTGACTGGTGGTATGGCCACAGTGGCATGGCGCGATTGCATGCTGGGCAAGGCCAAGGATTTGGATCAAAGCGGCAGTCTGAGCGTGGAAGAGATCACCAGCTGCGCACAGACCCAGTTGAGCCAATCGCTGGCGAACCAACCTGACATCTTGGGTCAACACATGACCATTGGTGGCAACAAAGCATTCATCCCCACCTTCCAAGTCGCCTCGATCGCTGCCGAGCCCATCGCACCGGCTCAAACCTCGCAGCAAAGCGCAAGCGCTGCACCGCCCGCCCCCCTCGCCACTCCAGCGGTGGTGTCGCCTCCTTCGGCGACACCAAGCTTGGCACAACCCACCACACAGGCGGTCAAGCCCAGAGACTTGTTGGCGCAAATCCATGCCCAGCGTGACGCTTCCCGACAACTTGTTGCCACGGCCAACCCCAAGGTGATGCGCATTTTGCAAGACCCCTTGCGTTTGAGTGTGCAGTCATCACGCTCAGGGTATGTTTATGTGGCACTGGCGGGGTCTGATGAGAAAAGTCTTTATTTGCTGTTTCCCAACAGCCTGGATGGCAACAACCGCATCGAAGCCAACCAAACCCTCGAGTTGCCCAAACCTGGTTGGCGCGTCACCGCAGCAGGACCCAAAGGCATGAACACGGTATTGGTCATGGTGACGGACTCACCGAGAGACTTGTCACAACTGGACGGGGAGAAAGCAGGTCCATTTTTGAAAACACTGCTAAGCGCAGAAGGCAAAAACAAACTGCAGTGGCTACTCGCGACCTCAGAAAATCAAGACCAAGCTGTTTGCCAAACTGGTGGTACGACTCGTAACTTGATGGTGAACCAAGATTGTTCAGATGGCTTTGCCTCCGCGCTGGTTGAAATCGCAGAAGTAGAAGCCAAGTAATCTTCAGGGCTGAGATGCGGCTTTGTGGCTAGGCACCAACCACTTGTAAAGTGGCGCAGATTTGATATCTTGAAGTGATTCATCCACATTGTCGATCAGCCGATTCGCTCCACCCAAAGTCTGCTGTGTTTGCACCAAAGACTTTTCAAGCTCAACCAGCGTGTCGCGCGTCTGACCCAGCATCGCTGGCAAGCCATTTTTCTCGTCGCTCAACTGCCTCATCGCATGGTTGGTGTGCTCCAGCGTTTGAAGGGTTTGAAACAGAACAGCAGGCAAACCTTTTTTTTCATCGCCCAACTGTTTCATCGCGTGGCTGGTGACCTCCAAGGTCTGCGCCGTTTGTTGCATGACTTGTTTGGACTGGACCAGACTGGCTTGGATGCCTTGATCTGGATCGGACAACTGGGTCAGCAAGAGCTGAACTTTCTGCAACAAGGGATCCAGTCTTCTTGTGACATCTGCAGTGACATCTTCTTTGATGATGTGGATCTGATCCATCGAATGCAATGCCCGTTGATTGCTGTCATCCCTGATCAAGACCAATTCAGATGTGACAATTTTCTCTTTAGACACCTTCAGTACTGAGCCTTGTGTCATGAAACTTGCGTGCGAAGGATGAATTTGCAAAGTGCCTTTGATCTCGCCTGTTGGTAAGAGCTCAAGTTGCGTGAGCCTACCAAGCTCAAAACCTTTGTACGTCACTTTCATGCCTTCAAATAAACCTGCAGCAGACTCGACTTGCGCACGCAAAATTAATTTTGGCTCAAAGTTGCCCTTCAAATGAAGCAAATAGCCAACGACCAAACTCATCGCAACAGCGGTGAGCGCTAGGCGCCAGCGAAAACTATTTGTCATTTTTTAAACTCCCTCTTCAACCATCACCAGCTATAACAACAGGTCTGTCAGTTCCACAGCGATGATGACTGCAGATCCAAGCGTCATGAAACGAGACATCAGCATGGCCAGCTGGTCTGGACGACTCCTGAGTAGACTGGTTTCGATGAAAGTCATGGCGCTCAACGCCAAAGCCAACACAGCCATTCTGAGGGCGGCATGTGCTAAGTGGGACAAATCGAAGTCTGTCCAATAGGCATTCCAAACTGGCTGTGCGAAGCCGCTGAGCGCATGGGTCAGGCCTAACCAAAATCCAAACATCACGGCGATAAAGAACCAAGCCCACCCGAGCAAACACACGAGGGCACAGGCCAACGCAAAAGACACCGCTTGATGCGCTTGCGTCCATTCGGCTCGCAAGTCCGAATGGGTGGAGAGATGAAAGCCCACTTTCAGCAAAATAAACAACGACACACAAAAGGTGGGTAAGTGACCAAATAAAGAATAGGTGATGAGTTGATGCGCGAGCGTTTGATCGGTAACGGCGCTTTGCTGAGATAAAAGACCAAAGCCGTAGCCAACGCCAGAACCCATGATCAAGGCAAACCAACCGCAGCCACGTGACAGCGTCTGAGCCGAATCAAAAACAAAGCGCATTCGATACAAGCCAAAAGCTGAGTTAATTCGCTCTCTTCTTGAAGGTCAGCTTACTCACGACGACTTCGCCTCGGGCATTGCGCTCAAGACTGATGACTGCATCACGACCATTCACCGCACGCGTCATATCAGCATCACGAAAATCAGTCACCGCTTTGACCGCGTCCCAAAGACCGCCCACCAAGCCAATCAATGCCAAGGGATTCTTGGGCACCAATTCATTGGGTGGAGGTTCAATCTCTACTTTTCCACCATTTTTTTCAACGGCATTGAGCCATTTTTGAAGCCGATCTGGCGTGCTGTTGGGACTGACTTTCTCGTACATCACCACTTTCACCTCGGGTTCAGAGGTATGAAGCGCGCGATAGAGGTCTTGGTCAAATTTTTTAATATCAATAAACATGACTTCGGGCTTGGCCGAGTCAGCGTGATGTGCCGCCGAAGCACTCACAGGTAAGGTCGGGTCTGTTTGACATCCCGCCAAACTCGCCAACAAAACGAACAGAGCAACTTTAGACAGATGGAGGTGATACATAAAAATCCTTGGCTTTCCTAAGGTTTGCCTAATCTAACACCAATGTGTGAATAGGTTTTGTGATGGCCCTAGGCGCAAGCCAACTCGCGTTTTGCCTCGGCGTACTCTTGTTTGAGTCTGAGCACCAACTCAGCGGCAGGAACCACAGCTTTGACTGCACCAATGCCTTGGCCACAGCCCCAGATGTCTTTCCACGCTTTTTGCGCGGTGCCGCCAAAGTTCATTTGACTGGGATCGCTCTCGGGCAAATGCTCAGGATCCAAGCCCGCTTTTCGAATGGAAGGCGCCAAGTAATTGCCGTGCACACCCGTGAATAAATTACTCAACACAAT
>JAVLFR010000089.1:0-17676 GCA_046052785.1 Limnohabitans sp.
CATCTGACAAAATAAAAAGCGACCCTAGGGTCGCTTTTTATTTGGCTTGCATCAGCAAGGTACGGGCTTAGCCGCCTTTGTTGGAGCGTTTGCCAGGGTTCTTTTTGCTACGTGTCGCAACACCGCGCTCAAGACTCACACGTTGACCACGACCACCTGTACGCAGGGTTGTACCTGGCAGCGGCGTTGGTTTTGGTGCGCGTTGGCGATCGGCTTCGGTGACGATTTTGTTTCCCATGAAATTTCCAAGTAAAAAGTAACAGTCCACAATTAGGCCACAAGATCGACGTTTTTTCGCATATCACCCCGCATAATCTAGCGAAACAAGGCGATTTATGAACCCCCTCATCAGCGAGTTACTCGCACGTATTCGGCAAATGGAGCTCGACATTGAGCTGGAAATGAAGCGTAAACGCGCTGAATTGCAAGCCGATTTTGAAGAAAAACGCGTGCGGTTTGAGCATGAAGTGTTGGAGCAGCAACGTCGCTACAAAACTGGGGCAATTGCCTACCTGCTGAGCGCCAATGGGTGGAGCGTGCTGACGGCCCCCGTGATTTACGCCCTGCTGCTACCCATATTGATCCTAGACCTGTCCATCACGGTGTATCAACACATTTGTTTTCGCGCTTATGGCCTTGCCCGGGTCAAGCGTGGCGACTACTTTGTGTATGACCGAACACATTTGGCTTATCTCAACCTGATTGAAAAAATCAACTGTGCCTATTGCTCGTATGGCAACGGTGTGATGGCTTATGGCCGCGAGGTGGTGGCTCGCACCGAACAGTATTGGTGCCCCATCAAGCACGCCCGAAAAATCGTGGCGGCACATCCCTACTACACCGGCTTTGTTGACTTTGGCAACGCCCAAGCCTACAAAGACGAGCTTGAGGATTTGCGAACTGAACTGGCCAAACTGAAATAAGAACAGATTTAAATATGCCCCACTCTGATATTGACAAACGCCTGATCGATCTTGAAGTTAAGGCCAGTTTTACCGAAGACTTGGTGGAGCAACTCAATCAAACTATCTTCCAGCAGCAACAGCAAATTGACGCCCTCATCCGAGAAGTGAGCCAACTGCGCCAGCAAACGCCAGACGGCGGCTCTGGTGGATTCAGCAGCCTGCGCGATGAGCTACCACCCCACTACTGAACCCTTCACTTCATTGAGAGGCATCCATGTCTAAAACAATCGATTACTACTTCGCTCCACAAAGCCCTTGGACGTATTTGGGCCACCAACGGTTTGTGCAAATTGCCCAAGCCGCAGGCGCCACAGTGCGCGTCATGCCGATGGACTTGGGTCTGGTCTTCCCCCTCTCGGGTGGCTTGCCATTGGGCAAGCGAGCGCCACAGCGTCAAGCTTATCGGCTGGTGGAGTTGGCGCGTTTCAGCAAGGCCATGCATTTGCCGCTGAATTTGCATCCTCAGTTTTTCCCAGTTGCTGGTGACCCCGCAGCCAAACTCATCATCGCGGTGAACATGCACCATGGCACCGAGGCGGCTCTGCGCATCACGGGCGCCGTACTAGGTGCCCTATGGCACCAAGAGCGCGATATTGCCGATGCTGTCACCTTGGCTGCCCTGCTGAGCGAACACCAGCTAGATGCCGCTTGCTTGACGTTGTCAAACACGCCCGAGGTGCAGTCCCGCTATGACAGCTTCACCCAAAGCGCGATCAACGCACAAGTGTTTGGAGCACCCAGCTATGTGGTCAACGGAGAGGTGTTTTGGGGCCAAGACCGTCTGGACTTTGTGGCCGAGGCGCTCAAACCCTAACAGCTTGATCCACCTCACTTTCAATCACGGGCCTCAAAAAATCAGCCACCGGAGTTGCACGCAAGCTGCAACGCGGTGGCTGAATGCTGTTTGAACCACAGCGTAATGCTGTGGTGCGCTGGCTAATTAACGGGGTGCGCGGGGTTTGGGTGCGCGCTTCTTGGCATCAAAACCGCCACCAAACGATTTGCCTGCGGCAGGGCGAGCTGGCTTGTCAAAAGGTGTGCGACCTGCTTCAAATGGGGCACGTGGGCCACGTGCTGGGGCACGGTCATCGAAACTGCGTGGTGCGCGGTCTTCAAAGCTACGGGGGGCACCGAAATTGCCGCGTGGGGCGCCTTCGCCAAAGTTGCCACGAGGCGCGCCACGGCTTTCGCCAAAACCTCGGTTGTCACCGAAATTGCCGCGAGGGGCGCCTTGACGTGGCTCGAAACTATTGCCACGGGGTGCGTCAGAACGGTGGTTGTCTGGACGACCTTCGAAGCGGCCCTCAGAGCGACCTTCCGAACGTGGCTCAAAGCGTCCACCGCCGCCGCCAAACTTATTGCCGCCACCAAAGCCGCCACGGTTACCACCGCCGCCAAACTTGCCGCCGCCCTTGCGGTCGTAGTCACGGCCCGCACCGCCGCGTTGTTCCACGCGTTGAGTGGGTTCCATGCCTGGAATCACTTCGGCGGTGAATTGCTGGCGTGTGTAGGCTTCGATGTCATAAATTTTGCGCTTGTCACGGAACTCGGCCAATGTCACGGCCAAGCCATCACGGCCTGCACGACCGGTACGGCCAATACGGTGGGTGTAATCCTCAGACTTCATGGGCAAGCCAAAGTTGAACACGTGGGTCACGGTGGGTACGTCAATGCCGCGAGCAGCCACGTCGGTGGCCACCAAGAACTGCACTTGACCTTGGCGCAACGCCATCAAGCGGCGGTTGCGCAAACCTTGGCTCAACGCGCCGTGCAAAGCCACAGCGGAAAAACCTTCTTGTTGCAGGTCATTGGCCAAGCCGTCGCACTCGATTTGGGTGCTGGCAAAGATGATGGCTTGGTTGATGGTGGTATCACGCAAAAGATGGTCCAACAAACGGCGTTTGTGTTGCGCGTTATCTGCCCAATGCAAGATTTGCCGAATGTTGCTGTGCTTTTCTTGAGGGGAGTCAATTTGTACACGTTGAGGTTGACGCATGACGCGTGTGGCCAACTGCTGAATGCGCGGCGCAAACGTGGCGCTGAACATCATGGTTTGCTTGCGGTCGATGGTGAGTTGGTTGATTTCCGCCAAGTCGTCGGAGAAACCGAGGTCCAGCATACGGTCAGCCTCGTCCACCACCAAGAATTGAACTTTGTCCAACTTAATTTGCATCGAGCGTTGCAAGTCGAGCAAACGGCCGGGGGTGGCCACCACCAAGTCTGCGTTTTGCAGTTTGGCGATTTGCAATTGGTAAGGCATACCACCCACCACGTTTGCCACGCGCAAACCGCGGCAATGCTTGACCAAGTCGATGGCGTCATGAGCCACCTGTTGAGCCAATTCGCGGGTTGGACACACGATCAAGGCGCCAGGTGTTGGCGCCTTGAAGTTGCGGGCATTGGTGGGGTCTTTGCGCTTGGCACGCTTGGGTGGCTCTTCGCCATTGGCCGCAGCATCCGCCACGAGCTTGTCCCAAGCTGCTTTGTCAGCGGCTTCCGCTTGCGCTTGTTGCTGAAGCAAGGTGTGCAAGACAGGCAACAAGAAGGCCGCTGTTTTACCGCTACCCGTTTGGCTTGACACCATCAAGTCGATGAAGCCAGACTTGGTATCTGATTTGGCATCAGCGTTGTCGCTTGGCAAAGCCAAAGGAATAGTCTTGAGTTGTACGGTGGTGGGCTGGGTGTAACCCAAGTCGCCAACGGCTTTGACAAGCTCAGGCGCCAAGCCGAGTTCAACAAAACCGTTCGGCACATCCGCTTTGGGCTCTTGAGCTTCCAGGTGAGCGACTTCGGAAGTGTGAACACCCTCAGTAGGCATCTGATCTTGAGCGGAAATAGAAATAGTATCGGCAGGCGCAAATTCGCCTGTCACATTTAAAGTGTCAGTCATGATTTTTCTCGCACGTGAGCGCCGCAAGTTGTGCGACTGCTCCGTTCTAGGTTAAAAAACATCAACCATCAAACGGAACCTGCTCTGACCCGCTGAGGGGTTTTCAGTGCTTGGGACTCTTTTGGCGAGCCCGGTGAATGAAGGGAGATGTACAAATTCGCTACACCTTTGTAGCGAAGGACGCAATTATGGCACGAATTCGGGTTTTTACCTAATCACAGTTTCAAAAAGTGATCACGGTAGTGAATCATCTCGTCAATCGACTCGTGCACATCAGCGAGCGCCGTGTGCTTCTGGGCTTTTTTGAAAGCATTCAACACCTCAGGCTTCCAACGGCGTGACAGCTCTTTGAGGGTGCTCACATCGACGTTGCGGTAGTGAAACCAGCCTTCGAGTTGAGGCATGTACTTGTTTAAAAAGCGGCGATCTTGTCCGATGGTGTTGCCACACATGGGGGAGGCCCCTTTCGTCACGAACTGCTTCATAAAGGCAATGAGTTGATCTTGGGCTTGCGCTTCGGTCACGGTGGAGGCTTTGACTTTTTCAATCAAGCCACTCTTGCCATGCGTGCCTTTGTTCCAAGCGTCCATCTTGCTGAGTAATTCATCGCTTTGATGGATAACAAAAACTGGACCTTCGATGCGCAACGACAAGTCGGGGCTGGTCACGATGACAGCAATTTCGAGCAAGCGCTCACGCTCAGGGTCAAGGCCAGACATTTCGCAATCGAGCCAAACCAAGTTCAAATCTGACTTGGCAAGTTGGGCGACAACTGGGGCAACAGGTGGGATAGCAACATCAGACATAACGTAGATTGTCGCCCATCATACGGACGGCAACTGCAGTTAAGGCAGTTCATCTAAACTCACACCCATGATGAATGACTCCCTCGCCATGACTTTGACGCTAGCTGCGCTCCTGCTGGCAAACCTGCTTACCAAACTTTGGCTCAGCGGCCGGCAAGTTCGGCATGTGGCGCAGCACCGCGCCCAAGTACCGGCTGCCTTCGCGCACACCATCAGCTTAGAAGCGCATCAAAAAGCGGCGGACTACACACTGGCCAAAGCACGTGTGGGTATGGTGGATCTGGGTCTAGATGCCATCACATTGATGGTTTGGACTTTGCTGGGCGGCTTGGACTTGCTCAACCAAGTGACCCGCCAATGGCTCGGTGAAGGGATGGGCCAGCAAATTGCGCTGGTGATGAGCTTCGCTTTGATTGGTGGTTTGATGAGCCTGCCTTTGTCGCTCTACCAAACCTTTGGTATTGAGCAGCGTTTTGGCTTTAACCACACCACGCTGAAGCTTTGGGTGAGTGACTTGCTCAAAGGTTTGTTGGTAGGCCTTTTGCTAGGCCTGCCCATTCTTTGGCTAGTGCTTTGGCTCATGCAAGCAGGCGGCGCGCTTTGGTGGCTCTATACCTGGACAGCCTTGGTGGTGTATCAACTTTTTGTGATGTGGATTGCCCCCAACGTCATCATGCCGTTGTTCAACAAATTCACCCCCCTAGAAGATGCCACACTGAAAGACCGTGTCACCGCACTCATGACTCGCTCAGGCTTTACCGCCAAAGGTTTTTTTGTCATGGATGGCAGTCGTCGATCGGCTCACTCCAACGCTTTTTTCACAGGCTTTGGCGCAGCCAAGCGCGTGGTGTTTTTTGACACACTTCTGGCCAAATTGAACGGCGATGAAATGGAAGCCGTATTGGCGCATGAGTTGGGCCATTTCAAACATCGTCACATTTTAAAAATGATGGCGACCAGTTTTGCCACCAGTCTCGCTGGTCTTGCCTTGCTGGGCTGGGTGTCACAGCAAGTTTGGTTTTACACCGGCTTAGGTGTGATGCCCAACCTCAACGGCAACAACAGTGCTTTGGCTTTGTTGTTGTTTATGTTGGTGCTGCCTTTGTTCACCTTTTTTGTCTCGCCGTTATCGGCGCTGCGTTCGCGGACCTTTGAATTCGAAGCAGACGCCTATGCTGTGGCCCACAGCGATGGCAAGGCTTTGGCTAGCGCGCTGCTCAAGCTTTATCAAGACAACGCGTCGACGCTCACACCCGACCCCTGGTACGTGGCGTTTTACTACTCACACCCACCTGCTTCACAACGCTTGGTGCGTATGTCTGCATGAGGCAAGTCGGCCTGGTGGTCGCCAGCCACGGACGACATTGTGTGGTGGAAACGCCAGATGGCGAGCGCCGTATTTGCCATCCTAGGGGTAAGAAAAGCCAGGTGGTGGTGGGTGATCGTGTGCAGTGGCAGGCCAGCACCGACGAGGGCACCATCGAAAAAGTTGAGCCTCGTCACAACCTGTTTTACAGGCAAGACGAGATCCGCACCAAATCATTTGCGGCCAACTTAGACCAAGTGCTTATCTTGCTCGCTGCAGAGCCTGAATTCTCAGAAATGCAACTCACGCGCGCACTCATCGCAGCAGAAGCCGAGCACATCACCCCCCTGATTGTGCTGAACAAACGCGATTTGACTGAACTGCATGCGCGCGCCTTGGCTCGCCTGACGCCCTACGCGGCAATGGGCTACACCGTGCTGCAGGGCGCATTTAAATCGGGTGATTTGGGCGACTTGCCTGAACGTTTGAAGCACAAAACCACCTTAGTTTTGGGGCCCTCTGGCACGGGTAAAAGCACGCTCATCAACACACTTATCCCCCACGCCAACGTGGCAACGGCCGAGATCTCGCAAGCGCTGAACTCGGGCAAGCACACCACCACGTCCACCACTTGGCATTGGGTGGATGCTGAGCGCAAAACAGGCTTAATTGACTCACCAGGCTTTCAAGAGTTTGGGGTGCATCACATTGATGCCATGCAACTTGCGGCTTATATGCCTGACTTGAAGCCGCATGTGAAGCACTGCAAGTTTTACAACTGCACCCATTTGCATGAGCCTTCGTGCGGCGTGCAAGACGCTGTAGAAACAGGCGCCATCAGCCCTTCACGCTACAAGCTCTACGGCATGTTGTTTGCCGATCTCACGCAGCCAGTGAACTACTGAAACGTCACTGGCTTAGCCTAAAAATCGGGCAAACGTCAGCAAGGCCAACAGCACCAACCAAAGCACCACGCTGCGCCAAACCAACCCAACCACGCTCGACAAATGTGCCATCTCTGGTGTGCGCCCAGGTGTGCTTTCACTGTCTTGGCTATCGGCGCTGGACGCCTCACTACGCAAGGCCTCGCCCCCCAAACGCACATTCAAAGCCCCAGCCGTTGCAGCCAGAACCACCCCGTCGTTGTCATCCGGAAAGCGCTGTGCATGCGTGCGCCAGCAGTCAATCGCCTCTTCAAAGTTACCCACCACAGCAAAAGCCACAGCAGTCAACCGCGCGGGCAGCCAGTCAATGCGACGCCAAGCTTGGCGGGCAGCCTCTTCAAGCGTGTTGCTCACCCAAGCTTTGGAGGGTGTGACAGAGGCTTGCCAGTCACGAGACACCATCTCGCTCATACGGTAAATCACGGCACCCGCTGGGCCAAAACCCAAAGCAGCCAAGATTGAAAACCAAGTGAGCACGCCAAAAACATGCTGGTGGGCAGAAAGCACCGAATGTTCTATCACATGACGTAACAACTCACTGCGTGGCAAAGTGCCCACTTCCACATGCTGCCAATCGGCCAAAAGCCCGCGGGCCACACGTTCGTCGCCCACATCCAACGCATCACGAATATCAGTGAAATGATGGCTGAACTGGCGAAAGCCCAAGGTGGCATACAACACCGCCACGCTCCAAACCATGGCCACTGGCCAGCCAAAAAAACCAAGTAGCAACCAATGCACGGCCACGGCCACGAATGCGGGCAACCCCACAGCCAACGACCAAGTGGTCCACGCCAAACGAGGATGGCCTGCATCTAAGGTTTGGCTAATCCAAGTCACCCATGCGCGCACCGTGCGATGCACCCAATTTCCCCGCAACAACGGACGGGCTTGTTCGATCAACAGTGCAAGGAGCAGGGAAAGAAAACTCATGGCTGAATGATAGCGGTGAGTATTGTCACTTTTACAAACTCAAGCTCGCAAGAAGCGGTAAAAGTTGCGCAACATACCTGCCGTTGCCCCCCAGACAAAACGCAACTGCTCCCCCTGTTGGTAGGGCATAGACAGCCATTGACGCATCACCCCTTCAAACTCATGCTGATGCCAACGGTGGTGTGCAGGGTTCATCAAGAAGGCCAATGGCACTTCAAAAGCCTCCGATACCTCATGGGTGTTGAGTTGCAGCGTCATAGCCGGTGAAATCAAGGCCACCACAGGGGTCACATGGAAAGCTGAGCCCGTCACATACTCTGGTAAAGCACCCAATACCTGCACATGGTGCGCCTCGAGCCCCACCTCCTCATAGGCCTCTCGCAAAGCAGTGGCCACCACATCGGCATCGCTTGCGTCACATTTGCCGCCAGCAAAGGCAATTTGCCCCGCATGTGTGGACATGTGTTCGGGGCGTTGAGTCAGCAGCACAGTGGGCTCGTCACGCATGACCACCCCCAACAAGACCGCAGCATGGGCGGGCTCACGCGCCATGAACTTTCGCTCGCGCACCAACTCGGGCTGCCATACAGGCGGATTTGCGAAGCGCGCTCGTAAAGCCGCGGGCGTGAGTTGGCTCGATGGCACAGCCTGAAGATGCGCATCCACTTGAAACACGGGCACAAGTTGTGGGTCGAAGAAAGGCAGTTTGGGCATAGAAAAAGCCACCGCAAGTTCTCACTTGGGGTGGCTGATTGGCAAGGTAGAACCTGCTTATTGAGCAGCTGCTGCGGCTTTGGATGCTGCGGCCGACTTGCTGACCAATTTTTCTTTGATACGTGCAGACTTTCCGCTACGGTCACGCAAGTAGTACAACTTGGCGCGACGCACATCACCGCGACGCTTGACTTCGATGCTAGCGATCAAGGGGCTATAAGTTTGAAATGTACGCTCGACGCCTTCGCCGCTAGACATTTTTCGAACTGTGAAGCCGCTGTTGAGGCCGCGGTTGCGCTTGGCAATCACGACACCTTCGTAGGCCTGAACACGCTTGCGTGTCCCTTCAACCACGTTGACGCTCACAATCACTGTGTCGCCAGGTGCAAATTCGGGGATAACTTTTGCGAGGCGAGCAATTTCTTCTGCCTCGAGGGTCTGGATTAAGTTCATGTTTTCCTCTAAAGGATCTTGGTCGCGCTACACAAAAGGCTTTTCGCAACAAAGGCGCAAAGCGGCCGACCAGAGGATCGAAAAGCTCACCATTATAGCGACTTTTGGGCCTTCAGCACATCCTCGTCTTGCTGCGTGAGTTTTGAGTCGGCCTTGGCCGCCTCAAGCAGTTCAGGGCGCCGCGCAGCAGTCAGTAACAAACGCTGTGTCCGTCGCCACCGCTCAATGTTGATGTGATGACCTGACAACAACTCGGGCGGCACGCCCTGTCCTTGCCATTGCTCTGGACGGGTGTAATGTGGGCAATCCAATAAGCCATCCAAAGCGGGGTGAAAGCTGTCAAGTTGATGGCTGCCCTCGTCATTGAGCACGCCAGGTTGCAAACGCGCGATGGCATCGAGCATCGCCATTGCCACAAGTTCACCGCCCGAGAGAACAAAATCACCCAAGCTGATTTGCAAATCCACATGGGTGTCAATGAAGCGCTGGTCGACGCCCTCGTAGCGGCCACACAGCAGCACCGCGCCTTGGCTGTCTGACCAGCGCTGGACGGCCGAATGGCGCAACGCTTCACCAATCGGTGAAAACAACACCAGCGGCGCCACATCTCGCGCTTGACCGCGATCAGCCCGCACCGCAGCTAAACAAGCGGACAAGGGCTCAGCCATCATGACCATGCCAGGGCCACCGCCAAAAGGTCGATCGTCGACGCGGCGATAGTTGCCTTCAGCGAAATCACGGGGGTTCCACAAACGCACTTGCACCAGACCCGCTTCGTAAGCACGGCGGGTCACGCCTGTCTTGAGAAACGGCTCAAACAGCTCGGGGAAGAGGGTCATGATGTCAAAGCGCACGTCTGAAACCTCAAGGTTCAGTAATCGGGTTGCCAATCAACAGTGATCAGGCGCGCTGCCAGATCCACGCTGTCGACGTAGACGGCTACAAACGGAATCAGGCGCTCTTTAACTTTGAGGTTTTCCTCGTAAGCAAGCACTAACACGGTTTGCGGCCCCGTGTGGAGCAACTCGCGCACGGCACCTAAGGCCACGCCTTCGCGATTGACCACATCGAGGCCAATCAAGTCAACCCAGTAGTACTCATCTACCTCGGGGGTGGGAAAGCTGGCGCGCGACACAAAAATGCGAGCACCTTTGAGTAATTCGGCCGCGTTGCGATCGAACACCTCTTGCGCCGAGGCCACCACGGTGTCGGAATGCTCTTTGGCTTCAATGACTTTGAGAAGCAAGGTGCCTGCAAATGTTTTGGCACCACGTTCAGCGGGTTGTAAAAACCAACGCTTAGAAGAAAAAAGCGCTTCCGGAGAAGCGCTGTAGGGCAAGACCTTGAACCAGCCTTTGATGCCCCAAGCATCTGCAATGCGCCCGACTTCGATAGCGTCCGCAGGAAGTTCTGCGGACTCAAGGCCCAGCGACATGGCGATGCTTTTTCGATCAGGCTGCTGGTTGGGCAGCAGCAGCTTGCTTAACCAAACGGATCACAGTGGGCGAGCATTGCGCGCCAACGCTGGTCCAATGAGTCAGGCGATCTTGCGCAACGCGCAAGCTTTCTGCTTGGCCTTTGGCAATCGGGTTGTAAAAACCAATGCGCTCGATAAAGCGGCCGTCGCGACGATCGCGCTTGTCGGCAACAACAATGTTAAAAAACGGACGGGCTTTGGAGCCGCCGCGTGAAAGTCGGATGACGACCATGATGAATCCTTCGGGTGGAATTTTTTTCAACGTTTGAGACACGCGCTAAGCCACCCGGCCTGCGACACGCTGAAAAGCCTGCCATTATAGCGCCTTACACTCCGACCATGAAAAACAAAACCATCGCCACCTGGCTAGCCTTCGTCGGGGGCCCTTTAGGACTGCACCGTTTTTACCTGTTTGGCTTGTGGGACACCCTGGGTTGGCTGCTCCCCATCCCTACCGCCTTGAGCATTTATGGAATTGAGAGGGTCCAGCAATACGGCTTGGATGACATCGCCAGCTGGTGGTTGATCCCCTTAGCCGGCTTTACCTATGCAGCTTGCGCCCTGAACGCCATCGTCTACGGCCTGATGACGCCCGAGGCTTGGAATACTCGCTTTAATCGCGCGTCAGATGCGCAAAACCCCGCAGGTCAAACCAATTGGCTCACCATAGGCGCAATTGCTTTGGCTTTGCTGATCGGGACCACAGTGCTGATGTCGAGCATTGTGGTCAGTTTCCAGCGCTACTTTGAATATCAAATAGAAGAGGCGCGCAAGCTGTCTGAGTGATCTATTTTTGAAATAATTTGCCCCTGCACTGCGGCGATCGTGTCAGCGGATACACGCTCTGGCAAAACCTCAGCCAAAGGCCACACCACAAAGGCACGTGCTTGCCAGCGTGGGTGCGGCAAACTGAGCTCTGGCGTATTCAACACAACATCGCCGTGAAAAATAATATCCAGGTCTAAGGTTCGCGGTGCGTTTTTATAGGGCCGCTCCCGGCCATTTGCCTTCTCTAGCGCTTGCAATGCAAGCAACAACGCCAGTGGGCTGAGTTGGGTGTGCACCAAGACCACGGCATTGATGAAGTCTGGCCCCTGCGCTTCAAAAGGCGCGCTGCGATACAGGGATGAGGCCTTGATCAACTGTGTCATGGGCAAATGCGCCACATCGTGAAAGGCTTGCTGGACCGTGGCCACAGCGTCGCCTAAATTGGCACCCAGAGCCACGCACGCCATGACGGGGGAAACTGACATGGCGCGGCCTGGGTTTATTGGGCTGTAGGGGTGCCACCCGCTTCGCCAGTGGGCTTGCGACGGCGACGACGACGTTTTTTGGCGGGAGATGCACCCCCGTCTTCACCCAGATCAACGCCATCCGGTTCGACGTCTGTGAAACGTGGGTCTTGCGCCTCAGGCTTGGGGGCTCGACGCACCGCATGCACGCGGGGGGTGCGTTGAGGTTTTTGTTGTTGCTGCTCTTGACGCGCTTGCAGCAACAAGTCTTCACGCTCGCTGTCGCCGGCCATGCTGAACGCCTGCCACCAGTCTGACAAGGCTTCGTCGACCTCGCCCACATCGGCACGCAAGCGCATGAAGTCAAAGCCCGCCCGAAAGCGCGCTTGATCCACCAAGCTCCAAGGGCCGCTGCCTGTGCGCTTTTCAAAGCGCGGTTGCATCATCCAAATTTCGCGCATGTCGGCGCCGAGCTTGCCCCGGCCTGACACATCCCCGATGCGGGAATCAAAAACTTCGTCAATCGCGTCTTGCAGCGCAGGGAACGACGGCTGCTTGAGACTGCGCTGCGCCCAGGTTTCGCGCACGTCAGACCACAACACGCAGGCCAGCAAGAAGCTAGGAGCCACGGGCTTGTCCTCGCTCACACGGCGGTCGGTATCGTTGAGTGCGGTGGTGACAAACTGCTCATCGGCACGCGCCACCACGATATCGAGCAGCGGGTAAATGCCTTTCGCCAACCCATGCTGCTTGAGTTGCTCAATGCTGGCCAAGGCGTGACCAGTTTGCAAGAGTTTGAGCATCTCATCAAACAAACGACTTTGCGGCACATCGGCCAACAGCTTGGCAGCCTTTTTTAAAGGGGCTGCGGTTTTGGTTTCCATCTTGAAGCCCAAGCCAGACAGTTTGGCCGCAAAGCGCACCGCACGAATCACGCGCACCGGGTCTTCGCGGTAACGCGTGGCTGGGTCGCCAATCATGCGGATGACTTTTTTCTTCGCATCGGCAATGCCGCCGTGGTAGTCAATCACGTTGCCCGTTTCGGGGTCGTAGTACATGGCGTTGATGGTGAAGTCGCGGCGTGCCGCGTCTTGGTCTTGTGGGCCCCACACGTTGTCGCGCAGCACACGGCCGCTGGCGTCGACGGCATGCTTCATGTTGGCTAATTCTTGTTTGCTACTGCGCTCGTTGCCTTTGACTTGCTCTGCATCGGCGTTGTCAAGGTGGGCTCGGAAAGTGGAGACTTCAATCACCTCATGCTCGCGACCGCGGCCATACACCACGTGAACGATACGAAAGCGTCGGCCAATGATGAAGGCGCGACGAAATGCCGCTTTGACTTGCTCAGGCGTGGCGTTGGTGGCCACATCAAAGTCTTTGGGCTTCAAGCCCAACAACAAGTCACGCACCGCGCCGCCCACGATATAGGCCTCAAAGCCACGGTCTTGCAGGGTGCGCACCACATTCAAAGCGCGTTCGTCCACCCAATCGACGTTGATGCCATGCACATTGGCAGGCACCACATGGCGTTTGCCCAAGTTGGGCAGGACGCTGGCGGGTGCTTTGCCCATCAGCTTGTTGAGGAATTGTTTGATCATTGTTTTGGGAAGAGTTCCAAAATCGGCCAGCCTTTTTCTAAGGCAACGGCGCGCAGTGTGTCGTCGGGGTTAGTCGCCACGGGGTGGTTGACGCGCTCCAACAAAGGCAAATCGTTGCGGGAATCGCTGTAGAACGTGGTGTCCACATCGGTCCAATCCAAACCTTTGCCTGTGAGCCATTGTTGCAGACGTTGAACTTTGCCCTCTCGCAGGCTGGGCACACCCAAAATTTCGTTGGTAAACCAGCCCTTGGCATCGCGCACCAACTCAACCGCAATCAAGTCATGCACGCCAAAGGCTTGGGCAATTGGGCGGGTCACAAACTCGTTGGTGGCGGTGATGATGAGGGTGTGCTCCCCCGCATCACGGTGCTTTTTCACCAGCGCCAAGGCTTCGGGCAACACAGCAGGCTGCACCACGTCGCGCATGAACTTCGCGTGAGCCTTGGCTGCTTCAGCAGGACCACGTTGGCAAAACGCCTCAGCGCCAAAGCGCACGTAGTCATGGATATCCAAAGTGCCTGCTTGGTAGTCGAGATAAAAAGCATCATTTTTTTGGGTGAAGGCATCGCGATCATGCCAACCCAAGTCGACCGTGAAGGCCCCCCACGATTGGTCAGAATCGATCGGCAATAAAGTGTGATCAAGGTCAAATAAGGCAAGTTTCATCACATGGCGTCCAGCATGGCTTTGATCAAGGGAATGGTGATGGCGCGTTGCGTTTGCAGGGCATAGCCATCAAGTTGGTCGAGAAGTTGAATCAGACTGCTGAGGTCGCGACTGAACCGGTGGAGCATGAAGTCCATCACCTCATCGCTCAAAAACACGCCACGCTCATCAGCTTGTTGGCGCAGCACCGCGCGGCGCTCAGGCTCGCTGAGTACCTGCAACTGAAAAATATGGCCCCAGCCCAAACGGGTGCGCAAGTCTTCGCGCAGCGCCAAGTCGCTCGGCGGCACACGGCCCGCGGCCAACACCCAACGCTGTTGGCCGTCGCCAGGGGTGGTGGCGTTCACGAACCAATTGAATGCCGCCTGTTGCTGCACAGCGGTGTAGAGATGCACATCGTCAAAGATGACCACGCGCCACGCATCGTCAAACGGAGGTGGCTCTGCCACGGTCGCATCCAACCAACCCACGGCGCTGCCAAGGTCGCGCAAACAGGCTTGGACGGCGCGAAGCAAATGGGTTTTGCCGCAACCACTCTCGCCCCACACATAGGTGGGCACTGGCGAACGTTTGGCATTACCAGCCCACAACTGCAAGTGCTGCAGCGCATCTTGGTTGGGGCCTGCAAAGAAGTTGTGAAGTGTGGGGCCAGGGGCCAAGCCAATGTCGAGTGCGATTTGCTTCATCTGCACTCAAACACCACGATACAAAGCGCTGGCTTGGTATTGCATCCGTAAGCGACGAATGGCCACCAACAACACGGCGCTGGCAGGCAAAGCCACCAATACGCCAACAAAACCAAACAACTGACCAAAGGCCATCAACGCAAAAATCACATGCAAAGGGTGCAGGCCAATGCGCTCCCCCACCAAGCGGGGCGTCAGGACAAAACTCTCAATCAGTTGGCCCAAACCATAGACCACCGCCACCATCAACATGGCCTCGCTGGGCGCAAACTGCAACACGCCCGCCAGCAAAGCCAACGCCAAGCCCACACCAAAACCCACATAAGGCACAAACACCGCCAACCCTGTGAACACGCCAATGGGCAGCGCCAACTCCAAGCCAAACGCCCACAGCGCCAAGCTGTAATACACCGCCAGCAAAGCCATCACGGACAACTGGCCCCGCAGGTATTGACCTAGCACGTTGTCACATTCGGTCACAAAGCTGTCGTAGGTCTCACGGGCAGGCCGAGGCACCAGCGCCTCGACGTGGCGCACAAAGCGCTGCCAATCGGCCAACAAATAAAACAAGACCACAGGAATGAGCACCAAATTACCCACCACGGCCAGGGCCACGCTGCCACCAATGCGCAGCGAGGCGAGTGCTTGGTTGAAGCCATCGTCAAAGGAAGTGCTGAAGGTTTGCATCACAAAGGCCTTAAGGGTGGCACTGTCTAGCATCACAGGAATACCTTTAGCTTGCAACCAAGGCGCAATGTCTGTTTGCAGGCGCTCTAGCAATAGAGGGACTTGGTCGCGCATACGCGGCAGTTCATGGGCCAAGATGGGAATGAGCAAGGTGAACAAAGCGACCAACAGCAATAAAAACAAGACTTCGACCAACACCACGGCCACCAAGCGGGGCAAGCGGCGGCCAAACACACGTTGCAAGCCGCGCACCAAAGGGCTCAGCACATAAGCCAAGACAGCCGCCACCACAAACGGCATCAGCACAGGACCCAGCAACCACAAAACAAGCGCGGCCACAGCGGAGAGGCCAGTCCATGCCAAAGCGTGGTGTTGAGCGGGAGTGAATTGCATACAGCGTCTAGAGGTGTTGGCTTTAAAATGTCAGCTCGATTCTATCGGCGCACACCTTAGCAGCGCCCCAGCACCCTCTTACTATGAACAAACCCCTCTCCTACAAAGACGCCGGCGTCGACATCGTCGCTGGTGACGCCTTGGTCGAACGCATCAAGCCGATGGCCAAGAAAACCATGCGCGAAGGCGTGTTGGCTGGCATTGGCGGTTTTGGCGCCCTGTTTGAAGTGCCTAAGCGTTACAAAGAACCCGTGCTGGTCAGCGGCACCGATGGTGTGGGCACCAAGCTCAAGCTGGCCTTTGAATGGCAAATGCATGACACCGTGGGCATTGACTTGGTGGCCATGAGCGTGAACGACGTGTTGGTGCAAGGCGCCGAGCCCTTATTCTTTCTCGACTACTTTGCCTGCGGTAAATTGGACATTGACACCGCCGCCGCGGTGGTCGGTGGCATTGCCAAAGGCTGTGAGCTGTCAGGCTGCGCCTTGATTGGCGGCGAAACCGCTGAAATGCCAGGCATGTACCCCAACGGCGAATATGACCTCGCGGGCTTTGCTGTGGGGGCAGTTGAAAAATCCAAAATCTTGACGGGTCAAAACGTCAAGCCAGGTGACGTGGTGTTGGGCTTGGCCTCAGCAGGTGTGCACTCCAACGGTTTCTCGCTGGTGCGCAAGGTCATTGAGCGTGCAGGTTCAAACACCCCCGCCACCTTGGACGGCAAACCCTTCAAAGAAGCCATCATGGCGCCCACCCGCTTGTACGTGAAAAGTGTCTTGGCAGCGTTGGCCGAAACGCCGATCAAGGCCTTGGCCCACATCACGGGGGGGGGCTTGCTGGAGAACATTCCCCGCGTGCTGCCTGACGGCATGGCCGCGCACCTGACCAAAGGCAGTTGGCCACAAACCGAGCTATTTGCTTGGTTGCAAAACACCGCTGGCATTGACGACATCGAAATGAACCGCACCTTCAACAATGGCATTGGCATGGTGGTGGTCATTGACGCCGCCCACGCAGACGCGTGTACCGAGGTGCTGCGCGCCCACGGCGAGCAAGTGCACACGATTGGCGTGATCACTGAACGTGGCGAAGGCGCTGCGGTGGTCGTGGCATAAAGCGCCTTGCTCCGCTAAAAAGCACCCTCGGGTGCTTTTTTATTCCTCCTCGTCGTGCACTTGCGGCAGCAGGACCGTCAGTCGCTGCCTCACCAATATCAAACGCTCAGGGTCTTGGTGCGAGGTGTAGACCTCTTCTAAGTTACGCAACATGCGAGCCACAATTTCGCGTGGCGTAGCCGCGCGCAAATAGTGTTTCAGCAACTCGTCAGACACATGGCCTTCGCGCAACAAGCCCGACTCGGCATGCAGAGGCACCAAACGCTCAGACAACTCTTCTTTGCTGAGTGACTCCCCCGAGAAAGGGTCAATCACCACCTGCCCTTCGTTGGGAAAAGGCAAGCGCACTTTGACCAAAAAGTGGCCCGGAAAGCCGACGCCTTGGGCGTTGAGCCCGACGCTTTGGGCCAGCTCTAACCACAACACGGCCAAGCTGATGGGAATACCACGGCGCGTGCGCAACATGACATGCAAATAACTGTTGTCGGGGTCGTAATAGTTATTGAGGTTGCCGCCAAAACCATGCTCGTCAAAGAAAAACTTATTGAGCAAGCGCAGTTTTTGTAAGGCGCCCGCATCAGCGGGTAGGCGTTGCTTCAAGCGGCCGCTCAACTGGTCGACATGGTCTAGCACCTCTTGAATGTCGAGCTCAGGGTATTCGTCTTGGGCCAAACTGGCAACGGCTTCAAGCAAGGGAAAGTGGGCGTCGCTTTGCACCAAGGAGGCAAAGTACTCCAAGCTGGTAGGCACTTCGAGTTTGAAATCCATGACGCAGCCTCCTCTTATGTCTATTTATCGGCGCAGCAGTGCGC
>JAVLFR010000090.1:0-1790 GCA_046052785.1 Limnohabitans sp.
ATCAAACAAAAGGTGCATGACTTGTTGAGTTTGGTGCAACTCGAGTGGTTGGCAGATCGCTACCCTTCCCAGCTCTCAGGCGGCCAACGCCAACGCATTGCCTTGGCTCGCGCTTTGGCGGTAGAGCCTAAAGTGTTGTTGCTCGACGAGCCGTTTGGTGCCTTGGATGCCAAGGTGCGCAAAGAGTTACGCCGCTGGTTGCGCCGCTTACATGATGACTTGAACGTGACCACTATTTTTGTGACGCACGATCAAGAAGAGGCCCTCGAAGTGGCCGACCGCGTGGTGGTGATGAACAAGGGCAATGTCGAGCAAGTGGGTAGCCCGCAAGAGGTGTGGGAGCACCCCGCCAGTCCGTTTGTGTATGGCTTCTTGGGCGATGTGAACTTATTCCACGGACGTGCCCACGAAGGTGAGATGCATATTGGCGTTGAAGACCAAACCGTGCGTGTCGCCAGTCCTGAGCACCACGCTGCACAAGATGCCAAAGCCTTTGCCTATGTGCGCCCCCACGATTTGGATGTGCGTCGCTTCACCTCGGGTCGAGGTGACGGAGGCGGCATCGTGGCGCAGTTGACCCGCGCGATTGTGGTGGGTCCCATTGCGCGCCTTGAATTGATGGCCGCGGAGGGCGATGGCCCGTCAGACCAGCAGATCATTGAAGCGCAAATCCCTGCGTCGCAGTTTTACGAGCAGGGATTTGCAGAGGGTGACACCTTGGTGCTCACACCGCGCAAAGCGCGGGTATTTGTGGCCTAAGCTTCGTTCGATTAAACGTACTGCTTGAGCCAAGCGACGGCTCGGCTCCAGCCATCAGCCGCAGGCGCAGCACGGTAGCTGGCGCGGTAATCGGCATGAAACGCATGCGGTGCGTCTGGGTACAACACAAACTCACTGGCCTTGGCCGCCAAGTTACCCTTTGAGGCAGCCAGCGCCAAGGCTTCTTTCATGTTGTTGACCGACGTGACGGGAATGCCCGTGTCAGCACCGCCATACAAGCCCAACACCGGTGCTTTCAATGAGGCGGCCAATTCGATGGGGTGCTTTGGCGTGATGGGGTTGGTTTGGCCTTCCATGCGGCCGTACCAAGCCACGCCAGCTTTCACCTGGGGGTTGTGTTCGGCATACAACCAGGTGATGCGACCGCCCCAGCAAAAGCCGGTGATCGCCAGTTTGTTGACATTGCCACCGTTTTGAGCGGCCCACTTCACGGTGGCATCGAGGTCAGCCATGACTTGGGCATCAGGCACTTTGGTAATGACCTCAGCTTGCAGTTTGGCAATCTCTTTGTATTGGCTGGGGTCGCCTTGGCGTACAAACATTTCAGGAGCGATGGCCAAGTAGCCTTCTTTGGCAAGGCGACGTGTGACGTCAGCAATGTATTCATGCACGCCAAATATTTCAGAAATCACCAGCACCACGGGTAGGTTGGTTTTGCCTGCAGGGGCCGAGCGGTAGGCGGGAACTTTGAACCCGTTCACATCCACCTCAATGCGCCCCGTGGTCAAACCTTCAGAAGACGTTTGAACAGCCGTTTGCGCCACCAATGGCATGGCGGCTGCGGCATAGCCCAGACCTAAAGCTGTTTGCAAGGCTAAGCGACGTGTAGGGGGGAGCGAGGCCGAGGTGCTGTTAAGCAGCGCATGGGTATCGGCGATGTGGTTGTGGTTCATCTTGTGTCTCAAGGTTGTTTGGGGGAATGAACGAAGCGCTGGGCTAATTCATAAGCGATCATCCCAAAAACCATAGCCAGTACAAAGACAAGGGCTTTGTCTTGGCCTGCTGCCATG
>JAVLFR010000091.1:0-8433 GCA_046052785.1 Limnohabitans sp.
GCCTTTGGACGAAGCGATCAGCAGTGCTGGTGGTGTCAAACTTGAAGCCTTAGACGACGCGTTAATGGCGCGACACGCGCCAGGCGTGTTCGCTGCTGGAGAAATGCTCGATTGGGAAGCCCCGACAGGCGGATATTTGTTAAGCGCTTGTTTGGCTAGCGGTCGGCATGCGGCGCATGGAGCGTTGGCGTATCTCAACGCAATTGCCGTTAGCCCAACTTCACTATGATTCGATCTATGTATCGCACACTACTTAAATCAAAAATTCACCGAGTTGTCACTACGCAGTGCGAATTGCACTATGAAGGCTCCTGCGCCATCGATGAAAACCTGCTGGACGCCGCCAACATCTGTGAGAACGAACAGGTCCACATCTGGAACATCAACAACGGCGAACGCTTCATCACCTACGCCATCAAAGGTGAGCGTGGCTCGGGCATGATTTCGGTCAACGGCTCTGCCGCACGCCGCGCCAGTGTGGGTGACTTGCTGATCATTGCGTCATTCGCGCAAGTGGCTGAAGCGGATGTGGCCAAACATGAACCGCAGCTGGTGTTTGTGGATGAACACAACCAGCAAGTGGGCTTGCGCCACCATGTGCCCACGCAGGCGGCGCCTGGGCATGAGACCGATGAATGCTGAGCAGGGGCAATGCCTTCGGCTATTTCGGCAGGTGATTGACTTTCTCAAAAATACACTAAATAATGTGCTTTTTAAAGTGCTAATTTATGTCCGTCACACAAACCATTTTTGCCCAACAAACCGTCAGCATGACCGACTTGCGTCGTAACCCTGCCAAGGTGATTGAGGAATCAAAGCTGTCGGCTGTTGCGGTGTTGAACCACAACAAACCTGCGGCCTATTTGATTTCGGCGGCACGCTATGAGGACATGCTGGACCAATTGGAAGACGCAGCCCTGACCAAGATCGTTAAAGCCCGTGCCGGCGGTAAAGTGGTCAAGGTGAAACTTGAAGACCTACAGCCTTGAGTTTCACGAGCTTGCGCTCAAGGAGTGGAAAAAACTAGACGGCTCCGTCAAGGCCCAACTTCATAAAGCACTTGCTAAACGTCTGCAAGTGCCGCATGTCCCCTCCGCACGACTACGCGGTGACTTGCAAAACACATACAAAATCAAGTTACGTGATGTTGGCTATAGGCTGGTCTATGAAGTGATTGACCAAAGGCTTGTCGTGATGGTCATTGCGATTGGCAGACGCGATCACGACGCGGCTTACCAAAGCGCCGTTCATCGTCATAACTGAGCCTCATTTCGGCCACCGGCTTTGGCGCAAGCTGAGGCAGGGCATGGGACGGACGAGTTTTAAGGCAACTATCAAGCTTGCGTCAGTGGTGCCGATCTAATCATTCTCAGGAATTAGGGTGATGGGTCTATGTCAATTTCGCAAGCGTTACAAACCGCCGCCAGCGCTAGGAGCTATGCGCTCCCATTGCAGGGCGCTGCGAGCCCATCATCGAGCTCGGTTGGCAACAAGTCCACCACGGCGGCTGTCCGCTCAACGGACGCGGTGCAAATTTCTGCACAAGCCGTCAATCTCTACCAGGCCAACATCGCCGCTGCCGCGACCCCCACCTACAACGTTGCGCAAGCGCTGGGTCTTGCTCTATCAGCTGGCGCAGGGTCTCTCGCCATTTCAGACACCGCCGCCAACATCAGCAAGGGCTTTACCGCGCTGGTGGCCATGAACGTCAAGATCGGCACCATCCAGCAAACCGATACGGCGGCCATTGCGCTGGGCGAAGCGCAGTTCATTGCGGGGCTTACAAATACGCCAGCCAATGGGCTACTGGCCAAGATCAACAGCGGCACCTACAAAGTGGCGCTCTCAGGTGTCCACGCGTCCAACATCAGCAACATCGCCAGCTACGGTAGCAAAGTAGTGGCCGTTGCCGTGGCGGACACCAGCGCCAACATCGCGGCAAATATTGCCGACATTAATGCGCTTGGCACCAAGGTCAGCGCGATCCAGCAAACCACTAAATCGCCGCTGACCCTGTCTTATGCCAACACGGTGTCGTATGCCAGCGTGCTGGCCAAAATTGACAAAGGCAGCTACACCCTGAATCTGTCGGACACGGCAAGCAACATCGCCACCAACTTGGCGGCCATCACCAAACTTGGCACCAAGGTTGCTACCATCTCCCAAACCAACGCTAACGCGGCACTCGCCCTGAATACCGCCAGCCTGAGCGCCAACTTAAGCACACTGAAAAAAATCAACGCGGGCGACTTCCATGTTGGACTCACAGACACGGCGGCCCTGATCACCAAGTCTTGGACCGCCCTCACGGCCATTGAAAAAAACATCGACAGCATCACACTCACCGATGCCACACCTAAACTCACCCTGAGCGCGACCCAAACTATTGCCGGCTCAGCCTTGGTGGACAAAGTCTCGAACAGCCCACGCACGCTGAACGTGACGGATACGGCCGCCAATCTGTCGACGCATCTCACGCGCTTACTCACCTTCGGTAACAAAATCACGCAGGTCACCCAAACTGGGACTGGCAATATCGCCGTCAACCAGAGCCAGCTCGCAAGTGATGCCCTCACTTCATTACTTGGCAAAATCAGCAATGCAAGCTACGGTTTGGCAGTGTCGGGTGCAGACAAAGGCTCAATCAAAAGCATCGTTGACAACCAGAATGTCAAATCGGTGGCATTGACCGTCACGGACGGCTCATTGACCTCTGGCGATGCGGCCATCAACACGGCATTGCAAAGCACCAAAATCACGAGCATTGCAGTGACGAATGCCACCATCGCGAACGTCAACACGCTCAGCGCCGACAAACGGGTCAAGTCCATCAGCATCTCCGACACCAAAGCCAATTTCACCAATGCGGCCAACCTTGTCACCCTCGATGCCCTGATGAAAAAAACCAAAGGCATCATCTCCAACATCAATCTTGGCGACAACACGCGCGAGCTGGTGTCTGTGTCCCAAGCCGCTTACACCCAATATGCCGCCACGGTTTTTTCGGCGCCAAAGAACTACGCCTTGGAAGTCGACCTCGGTAACCCCACTGCTAATGGCGCCTTGAGTCAAAGTCAAATGCGATCGGCACTCAAAACCACCGCCAACAGCAACGGTTCATTTGGTGTGCAAGTTTGGGATTTCACCAAGGGCGTTTACAACACAGCCATCACCCTCAATGCGGGGGTAAATTTTGTCAAACTCGGGACCACATCCACCTTCCTTGACACAGGCGATGCCAAGCTCAATACCGTCTTGAACGTGGGCAGCTTCCAATGGCAACAAAACCCCAACCAAGCCACAGTCAGCAGCTCGGACTACGCGCTCAAGCCGGGTGTGTTTGCCCTTGGCAGCGCCAGTGCCAAGCCCACCATCACCTATAAATTCATTGCCTCCGTCGCTGACACCAACCTTGGGACCAATGACAAAAAAGGATTTGTGGCGATGAATGACAACCAACGACAAAGCGTCACGAAGGCACTCAACTACATTTCTTCTCTCGTCAACATCAACTTCCAGCTTGTCGACACCCCAACGTCTGACATGAACTTTGGAACCAACGACCAAGGCACGACCAGCGGTGGCTATGCCACAGGCGCCAACCCCGCCATGGGAACCGTCAACCTGCTTTTGAACAACAAAACGTCCGTGAACACCAACCCCCAAGTGGGTGACTATGGGTGGGAAACCCTCATTCATGAGATAGGCCACACGCTGGGGCTCAAGCACCCCGGGTCCTACAACGCGGGCGGCGGCGTGACCCCTGGCCCCTATCTGTCAAGCACCGACGACACAAAACGCAACACCGTGATGTCTTACAAATCTCCGAGCGACGCCGCCATCAACTGGGTGGCTACCGGCGGTAACAGTTATAGCAACTCAGGGGTCAGTCCAAGAACATTCATGCCGCTAGACATCTTGGCGCTGCAATTTTTGTACGGCAAGAACAGCAGCGGCACCAGTTTGAGTGACAACACCAAAGGGCTGTCCAACTTCCAAACGACGAGTTTCACCAATGACTGGCTGGGTATGCAAACCCTCAGCTCTGGCACGCAAGGTCTTGATCTAGACCTTTCTGCGGTCAGTGCGTCAAACATCGTGGACCTGCGTGCAGGGGCCTTTAGCGCCATCAACATCAAAGAGGCAAGCTACAACGCAGGCATTGGCGGCACCAAAGCGCAAACGTTTTACAACTTCAACAACGTGGGCTTGGCCTACGACGCCTCCATCAGAAGCTTGATGGGTGGGTCAGCGTCTGATGTGGTGTACGTTGGCAACACCAATGTAGTGATTGATGGCAAAGAGGGCACGGACAAGGTCTACCTCGATGGCAGCGCATCGGATTGGACGCAGTCCGAAGACGCGGGTGCAACCATCTACACCAAGGGCAATGTGACGGCCACGCTTCGAAATGTCGAGTCAATTGCCTACTATGACTTGACCACCAGCCCCACCTTACACACGCGAGTTGACCTCACGGCTTGACCCATCTCGGCTCAGGCCGCGGTATCGATATAAGCGCCTTTGAGCCCATTCGCTGAATACACCGCCTCTTTGTAGTTTTTGAGCTGCAGGTCATGGTGCAGGTCTTCGTTGTGTTGCGCCTGCACCTTGATGGCTTGCTGGGCCAGTTGTTTGCTGTCTGGCATTTCGGATGGTTTGAGGTTCTTGGGTTCAGCGGCGCGCGCCGCCATTTGGGCCTCGATGGCTTTGAGGTTGGCCAGCATGTCGGGCTTTTCGATTTGCTTGACCTCGAGCGCATTTTTGTTTTGACCCGCCACCTGCGGCGTGGCGTCGCCCGCAACTCTGTTAGGCCGCGCAGACACTTGCGCGCCCATGCTCGCTGCCGAAGGAATGTTGATCGCCGTCACGCGAATGTCGCTCAAAGCCTGTGCCCCTTATTTCTTGTGCACGGAAAATATAGCCCATCAGGGCGATGTTGTCTCGTTGGCCTGGCTTGCGTTTGCCGCTAACATCACCTGACCATGCTGCAGTACGAAACCGTCCCCGTCACCCCCTTCCAACAAAACTGCTCCATCGTTTGGTGCGATGAAACGATGAAGGCCGCCATCATCGACCCAGGTGGCGATTTGCCCGTGTTGCATGAGGCCTGCCGACAACTGGGCGTGACGCTCGAGCAGATCTGGCTCACCCACGCCCACGTCGACCATGCAGGTGCCACCGCCGAACTGGCAGACAGCCTGAGCCTGCCCATCATCGGGCCCCACGCCGGTGATCAGTTTTGGATCGATGGGCTGCCTCAGGCCGCAGCCAGCTACCATTTTCCCGCCTCACGCACCTTCACCCCCACACGTTGGTTGCACGATGGCGACACGGTCACACTGGCGCAGCACACGCTGCAAGTGCGCCATTGCCCAGGCCATACGCCCGGCCATGTGGTGTTTTATTCACCTGAGATCAAGCGTGCCTTTGTAGGCGATGTGTTATTTGCAGGCAGCATTGGCCGCACCGACTTTCCACAAGGCAACCACGACGATTTGATCAACAGCATCACCCAGCGTTTGTGGCCCATGGGCGACGACACGGTGTTCATTCCCGGCCACGGGCCAGAAAGCACCTTTGGTCGCGAGCGCAAAACCAACCCCTATGTGGGCGGCACCTGAGCGGTTTATTTGGTGCGCTCGTAAAGCGGCAAAACCTTGGGCAAATTGGCCTGAATTTCTTCAATGCGGGAGTTGCCCGAAGGGTGGGTGCTGAGCCACTGCGGTGGCGCCCCCTTGTTAGCGGCACTCATTTTTTGCCACAGCGTGACACCCGCACGTGGGTCGTAGCCCGCGCGTGCGGCGATTTCCATGCCCACCAAATCTGCCTCGGTTTCGTCGTCGCGGCTGAATTTAAGATTGATCAATCGCGCGCCTTGGTTGGCCACCAAATCCGTGATCTGCGGGCTCACACCAAAAAACACGGACGCCACGGTGCTGCCAATGGCCGCCACGCCATTGGTGGCGGCGGATTTGCCCATGCGCTCGCGCGCATGCTCACGCAAGGCATGCGCGATTTCATGGCCCATGACCATGGCCACTTCATCGTCTGTCAACTTGAGTTGCGTCAAGATGCCGCTGTAAAACGCAATCTTGCCGCCAGGCATGCAAAACGCGTTGATTTGATTGGAGCCCACCAAGTTGACTTCCCACCGCCACTCTCTGGCGCGCGGGTTCCACTCAAAGCTGTGGGGAATGATGTCTTGGGCAATGCGTCGCAAGCGCATGACTTCGGGATGATTGTCTGGCCCCAGCGCGTTTTTGCTGGCCGCGTCTTTCATCATGTCGCCGTATTGTTTGCGGGCCGACTGCTCCACCTCGGCGGCAGGCACCAAGCCAGCAAACACCGAGGCTTCGCGGTTAATTTCCACACCCTCGCGGGCCAGCGCCAGCGCCGAACCCAGGCCGCAAGCGCAGCCGACACAACTGTAAAGAAAAGCACGTTTGGTGAGCATGGAAAAGTCTTTGTGTGAAAGCCTGAAAATACAGGCATGAACGATACAACAAGTCCAGCCACCACGCAGCCCACCCAAGCCAATCCACCCAATTGGGTGGCCGCTTTGAAGGTTTATTTAGAGCCCGCCTCTTGGCGCATGTTGTGTCTGGGCTTCTCGGCGGGCTTGCCGCTGTTGTTGGTGCTCGGCACGCTGAGTTTTCGCTTGCGCGAGGCGGGCATTGACCGCAGCACCATTGGTTTTTTGAGTTGGGTGGGTTTAGCCTATGGTTTTAAGTGGGTGTGGTCGCCCTTGGTGGACCGCATGCCTTTACCGCTGCTCTCGCGCTGGTTGGGTCGGCGCCGCAGTTGGCTGCTGTTGGCCCAACTCACGGTGGTCGCAGGCTTGGTCGGCATGGCCATGCTCGACCCGCAAGTGGCACTGGAGCCTGTGGTGTGGTGTGCGTTGGTGGTGGCCTTTGCCTCAGCCACCCAAGACATTGCGCTGGATGCCTTTCGCATTGAGTCTGCCGACGCCCAGCACCAAGCCGCCTTGGCCGCCACCTATCAAACGGGCTACCGCCTCGCCATGATCTGGGCTGGAGCGGGTGTGTTGTGGGTGGCCGCGCGCGTGGCGGGGGCCGACACCACCAGTTATTTGCACGATGCGTGGCAAACCGCTTATTTGGTGATGGCCGCCTCCATGAGCCTGGGTGTGGTGACGGTGTTGCTGTCGCCCGAACCCGCACAGCGCGAGATACCGCCCGCCCGCAACCCCGCCGAATGGCTGCGCGGTGCGTTGATTGAACCGTTTGCCGAATTCATCCGTCGCTACCGCTGGCAAGCGGCCATCATCTTGGGACTGATTGCGGTCTACCGCATCAGCGATGTGGTGATGGGCATCATGGCCAACCCGTTTTATGTGGACATGGGTTACAGCAAAGACGAGGTAGCCGCCGTGACCAAGGTGTTTGGCGTGATCATGACGCTGCTGGGCGCGTTCATTGGCGGCGTGCTGTCGATGCGTTTAGGCGTGATGCGCATCCTCATGTTGGGCGCGGTGCTGAGCGCGCTCACCAATGTGTTGTTTGCATGGCTGGCCACACGCGGGCATGATTTGACGGCCTTGGTGTGGGTGATCTCGGCGGACAACTTGGCCAGCGGCATTGCGTCGGCGGCGTTCATTGCTTATTTGTCGAGCCTGACCAATGTGAACTACTCGGCCACCCAATACGCACTCTTTAGCTCAATGATGTTGCTCGCGCCCAAGTGGTTGGCAGGTTTCTCGGGTGTGTATGTGGATGCGCATGGCTATGAGGCGTTCTTCACCAGCACCGCGTTATTGGGTGCGCCTGTGTTGTTGCTGGTGTGGTGGGCGGCACGGGTCTTGCCAGTGGCGCATGCCACAGCAGCCGCTCAAGCCCAAGACTGATTCCGCATTCATTGCACAATATTGCGCATGACGCCCGCATTCATGAACACCCGTTTCGCTCAGCAATTTCATCTCAGCACACCGATCGCTTTGGCCCCCATGGCGCTTGCCACAGGTGGTGCCTTGGCGGCGGCTTGTGCGCAAGCGGGGGCGTTGGGTTTGGTCGGTGGCGGGTATGGCGACCTGGCTTGGACGCAACGCGAATACAGCTTGGCCCGTGAGTTGCTCAAAAACGATGCAGCCAGCCATGCGCGCTTAGGTTGCGGCTTCATCACTTGGAAGCTGGATGAAAACGCCGACGCACTGGACTGGGTGCTGAGCCAGCAACCCTGCGCCATCATGCTGTCGTTTGGTGACCCGCGCCCTTATGCGGCACGGATTGCGGCGTCGGGCGCACCACTGATTTGCCAAGTGCAGCGTTTAGACCAAGTGCCCCAAGCGCTGCAAGCAGGTGCGGCGGTCATCGTCGCGCAAGGTGGGGAGGCAGGTGGCCATGGGGCCAATGCCCTAGAAGGCCGCAGCACCTTCACCCTGGTGCCAGAAATTGCTGACCACTTAGCAGCCCA
>JAVLFR010000092.1:0-15176 GCA_046052785.1 Limnohabitans sp.
ATAAGAGACAGCGATCCATGAGGTGGGTTTTGTTTGGCGTACACGAATCGGCGGGTCCCGTTCCCATAGGTAGGCGGGGGCTTCCACGGCGCGTGCGCGTGCGGGCAGGGTCATGCCGTCGTTGAGCATCACGCCGTTGCACAGAGCGTGCAGTGCGACCTCATCGACCATGCCTTCGACTTGCGCGAGGTAGGTTTTTTCCATCTTGAAGCGTGGGTCGGCGATGCGCGCTTGCAGTTGGCCGTCGTCGGTGAGCAGCAACAAGCCTTCGCTATCGGCGTCTAAGCGGCCAGCCACATACACACCCGGCAGCGTGATGAACTCTTTCAGACCGCGCCATTTCCCCTCGGGGGTGAACTGGCTGAGCACGCCGTAGGGCTTGTTAAATCGAATCAGCATGGCAGATGAAGAGCGAACGAAGGCTAGAGCGTATCAGCCTCGGGGCAGGGCTTGGGCTCACACGGCTACCATGGCCGCATGACTGCCCATTTTGAAAGCGTGTCCAACGCCGCCCTATACCCAGATGCCTTTGATGTGGCCGCCCCCGAAATGACCCTTGAGCGCGACCTGTGGCCGCGCAAGCTGGGGGTGTTTGTGCGCCATGCGCCTGCCGTCGAAGGGGCGGTTGCCCTGCTTGATGAGACGGCGCCCGCAACGCCGAGGCGTCAGCTTGGCTTGGGTCAGTTTGGGTTTGTGCCGCAATGGGTCAAGTCGGCTTCTGACGCCAAACTGCGTGCCACCAAAATGGTCAATGCCCGCTCTGAAACCGTCACCACCTCCAACAACTTTCGCGATGCATGGCTGGCGGGCCAGCGCTGCATTGTGCCCATGATGGCGTTTTTTGAAGACGATTGGCGCAGCGGCAAAGCCGTGCCCACGCGCATCAGCCGCGTGGACGGCAAGCCCATGGGTGTGGCGGGCATTTGGGAGCGCTGGTCCAAAGACGGCTCAGCAATCATCAGCTTCACGCTGCTCACCGTCAACGCCAACAGCCACGCCTTGCTGCACCGCTACCAACAAAACGGCAACGAAAAACGCATGCCCGTCATCCTGGGCGAAGGGGCTTATGACGCGTGGCTCAATTCGAAGCCTGAGAAAGCGCGTGAATTTATGCGGGCTTATTCGGCTCAGTTGTTGACGGCCAATCCTGTCGAGAAGAAGTAATTACTTCACTTCGGTCACGAACTGCTCGCGTGGACGGCGCACTTTTTTAAGAGGTGCAAGCCAATCTTTCTCAGTCAAGCGGTAGCCCAAAGGCATGATGGCCACGCTGCGCAAACCGCGTGCGTGTAAGTTCAATATCTCGTCTACCGCGTCGGGCTTAAAGCCTTCCATGGGCGTGCTGTCGACTTCTTCAAACGCCGCGGCGATCAATGCGGCGCCCAAGCCAATATAGGCTTGACGCGCGGCGTGTTCGAAGTTGACGTGCGCATCGCGAGCAGGATAGTTGGACAACAACATTTGGCGGTAGTTTTCCCAGCCCTCGTTGGTGCCACCGCGCTGAGTGTTGGTCAGGTCAAACATCATGTTGATGCGATCAGCGGTGTAGTTGTCCCACGCGGCAAACACCAACAGGTGTGAACCTTCGGTGATCTGCGCTTGACCATTGGCACTGGCTTGAATTTTGGCGCGCACTTGCGCGTTGGTGACCAACACAATTTCAAACGGCTGCAAACCGCTCGATGTGGGTGCTAGTCGAGCCGCTTCGATGATGCGCTCCACTTTGTCTTGAGGCACCTCTTTGGTGGCATCCATTTTTTTTGCGGCGTAGCGCCATTGCAATTTGTCGAGAAGAGTAGACATTGAAAAGTTCCTTTGTTGTGATGAAAACTACCAAGCCAGCAGTCTTTCGCTCACTTGGATAGGTGGGGGAGTGGGTGGCGCCTAGGTTAAAGAGAGCGGTGATAACGTGCCAACATGTCAGCATGCGACTCCACATCAATGTCCTCGCCTTTGAATTGCCGGACTTGTTGTCTCAACATCTCTCCCATGGTGGGCATTTGACTTCTGTCGATTTGATTTGCGGGGTCCCATAGCTTTGAGCGCATCAATGCCTTTGCGCAATGAAGATAAACCGAGTCCACACTGACGCGAATAGCCAACAGGGGCGTGCGTCTTTGATCAGCGCAAAACGCCAAGTCTTCAGGGGCAGTAGACAGCACAGCACGCCCATTGACTCGCAAAGTTTCGTCAAACCCTGGCACCAAAAACAGCAAGCCTAGATGACCCGTGGCGAGGATGTTTTCTAGGGTATCGAGCCGGTTGTTTCCAGGCGCATCAGGAATGAGCAGTGTGTGTGGATCCCGAACTTTGACGAAGCCTGCGTCACCGCCTCTGGGTGAAGAATCTAAATCGCCATCGGCATTAACACTGGCCAACGTAACGAATGGTGAGAAAGCAATGAATTGAATGGCATAAACATCCAAAGCAGGTATTTCTTTCTTGACAGCGCGATCGCTGGCGGCGCCATAGATTTCTCGCAGTTCAGAAAGGGTGTTGATATCCATGCGCGTCCTTTATTTCGCCCAAGTGTCCTTGAGCCCCGTGATCTTGTTAAACACCAATTTACCCCCCGCATGATCCACGCGGTCGGTCACAAAGTAGCCGTGGCGTTCAAACTGGAAGTGCGAACCAGCGGACACATGGGCTAGGGACGGTTCCACATACGCGGTCACCACTTTCAGGCTGTCGGGGTTGAGCGCGGCCAAAAAGTCTTTGCCCCCTGCATCGGGTTGTGCGTCGGTGAACAGGCGGTCATACAGGCGCACTTCAGCTTGTAGGCCATCGTGCACGCCCACCCAGGTGATGGCGGCGCTAGCCTTGACGGTGGCGCTGCCAGGGGTGCCGCTCTTGGTGTCGGGGATGACGGTGGCTTGCACTTCTGTGATGTGGCCTGCCGCATCTTTGGTGCAGCCTGTGCACTCGATGACGTAGCCGCCTTTGAGGCGCACTTTGTTGCCAGGGTAGAGGCGTTTGTAGCCTTTGGGCGGCACTTCGGCGAAGTCGTCACGCTCGATCCACACCTCTTTGCCAATTTTGAAATGACGCATAGGCACAAGGCCTTCATTAGCGGCATCGGTCGCTGCATTGTGCGGTGCTGGTGGCAGCGCAGGTTGTGTGCAGGGCTCTAGGTGGCCCGCGCCCATCACCTCGTCCCAGTTGGTGAGCACGAGTTTGACGGGGTCTAGCACGGCCATGGCGCGGTGTGCGGTGTTTTCTAGACTTTCGCGCAGGCAGCCTTCGAGGGTGCTGTAGTCAATCCAGCTGTCGTTCTTGGTCACGCCAATGCGCTCAGCAAATAGGCGCAGGCTCTCAGGGGTATAGCCACGTCGACGCAGGCCGACTATTGTTGGCATGCGCGGGTCATCCCAGCCGTTCACCTTGCCTTCGTTCACCAACTGCGCGAGTTTGCGTTTGCTGGTGATGACGTAGGTAAGGTTGAGGCGCGAGAACTCGTATTGCTTGGGACTGGGCGCAGCCAGCAAACCCGATTCGCACAAGCGGTCCATCAGCCAGTCGTAGAAGGGACGCTGGTCTTCAAACTCCAGGGTGCAAATGCTGTGGGTGATTTGCTCCAGCGCGTCTTCGATCGGGTGCGCAAAGGTGTACATCGGGTAGATGCACCAGGTGTCGCCCGTGTGGTGGTGGTTGGCGCGGCGAATGCGAGAGATGGCTGGGTCGCGCAGGTTGATGTTGGGCGAGGCCATGTCGATCTTGGCGCGCAACACGGCTGCGCCGTCGGCCAGCTGGCCATCGCGCATTTCACGAAAGCGCGTCAGGTTCTCTTGCACCGTGCGGGTGCGGAAGGGGCTGTCCACACCGGGTTTGCCAAAGTCCCCCCGGTTGACGCGCATGTCTTCCGCGCTTTGCTCGTCCACATAGGCATGACCGGCTTCAATCAAGGCTTCGGCGGCGCGGTACATGAAGTCAAAGTAGTCGCTGGCTTGGTAAGCCTTGTCGTTGCCAGCTTGGCTCCAGCTAAAGCCCAACCACTGGACCGCGTCGATGATGGCGTTGACGTATTCGGTGTCTTCTTTTTCGGGGTTGGTGTCGTCAAAGCGCAGGTGGCACACGCCACCATAGTCGCGTGCCAAACCAAAATTGATGCAAATGCTTTTGGCGTGGCCCACATGCAAGTAGCCGTTGGGCTCGGGCGGAAAACGTGTGCGAATTTTGGCGGGGTCTGGCGTGCCTTTGGCGTGATGCGCGGCGTCACCCGGGCTGCCCGCCCAGCGGCGGCTGGCATAAGTGCCTTGGGCCAAATCGTTCTCGATGATTTGGCGCAAAAAGTTGCTGGGCTTGTGGTCTTGTTCTATCGCGGGGTTGGCGGGTTTCGTCATGCCGTGATTTTAGGCGGCCATACCCTCGATAATTGGACGTGTTCAAGGAGTTGTATGGATATCGTTTTGTTGCTCAAAGCCGCCGCCATGGGTGTGGTGGAAGGTTTGACCGAGTTTTTGCCCATTTCATCGACAGGTCACCTCATCTTGGCTGGTGCTTTGTTGGGGATGGATGACGACAAAGCCAAGGTGTTTGACATTGCCATTCAGACCGGCGCGATCTTTGCCGTGATCATTGTTTACTGGCAAAAGATTTTCAGCACTGTGGTGGCTTTGCCTTCGCAAGTCGAGGCGCGTCGCTTTGCATTGAACGTGTTCATCGCCTTTGTGCCCGCCGTGGTGTTGGGGCTGCTGTTTGGCAAGTTCATCAAAGCGCATTTGTTCACGCCCACGGTGGTGGCCAGCACTTTCATTATTGGGGGCTTCATCATCTTGTGGGCCGAGGGCTGGGGCCGTGCCAAGCCTGAGGGCCAAGAAGAGGCCGCTGTTGAGCCTGCGCGCATTGAAACAGTGGAGGCCATGTCGGCCATCGACGCGTTGAAGGTGGGCTTGGTGCAGTGCTTGGCCATGATTCCGGGCACCAGTCGCAGCGGCGCCACCATCATTGGCGGCATGTTGCTGGGCTTGTCGCGCAAAGCGGCGACAGACTTTTCGTTTTACTTGGCCATCCCGACGCTGATTGGCGCGGGGGCCTATAGCCTTTACAAAGAACGCGACTTACTCAGCTTGGCCGATGCGCCCGTGTTTGCCGTGGGCTTGGTGTTTTCATTTCTCAGCGCGTGGATTTGTGTGCGTTGGTTGCTGCGTTACATCGCCACGCACAGCTTTTTGCCGTTTGCTTGGTACCGCATTGTGTTTGGCATCGTGGTGTTGGCCACAGCGTGGACTGGCACGGTGACTTGGGCGGCTTAACTCCCCCCCGAAGCGCGCGACTTAGCCAATCAAGTTCAGCAGCGCGGTTTCTACAGCCGCCGCTGCCACTAGCGGATGCTCCATCGGAAACAGATGCGTGCCATCAATCTTCATCACGCGCCCCTGTGTGACGCGGCGGCTGAAATCTAAACCGACTTGTTTCAACTCGCGCGATTGCAAACCTCCGACCAGGGCGGCTTTGCATCTGAGAGGGTGGCGTTTGAAATAGGTTTCCAAGTGGTCGGGCAGGCCGTTGTAGATGGCGCTTTCCACATCGCGGTCAAAGCTCAGCACGCGGCGTGTGCCTTGGGGCGTTTGCACGTCGTGCGTGCCGTGTTTCACATAGTCTTGCAGCACTTGGGGATGCCACTTGGCAAACGCTTTTTTGCTTTCAAAGTGAGCTAGCACGTCGGCCTCGCTGGCCCAGGTGGTGCGGCGCTTGCGGCTAATGGCGGCGGGCGAAAAGGCTTCTGCGCCCGGCACACGTTTGCCCACTTTGAGTAGCTGGGCCTTCCAGCCGCCCAGCATGGGCGCATCCAACAGCACCACACCACTGACCAGCTGGGGGTGCTTGGCGGCCACCATCATGCTGAGAATGCCGCCTAACGAATGACCGACCAAAAACACAGGACCGTGTTGAGCAACCAAAGGCATGGCAAAGTCGGTCAGCTGTTGTACCAAGTGCGGCCAGTTGTCGGTCACGGGGTAGCGCGGGTCGTGACCAAATTTGTCAATGGCTTCTACGCGAAAGCCGCGCGCACGAATGGCGTCCAACATGACGCGGTAGGTGCAAGCAGGAAAGCTGTTGCCGTGCGAGAAAACGATGAGCGGTTGTGTCATGCCAATGCGATCTGCGAAATAACGACGCCGTGGGTCATAAAAGTTTCTTCAGCTGGTACAGCGCATCCAGCGCATCGCGTGGGCTGAGTTTGTCAGGGTCGATCGCAGCCAGCTTGGCTTGCAGCGGGCTGGGGGCCACATCCTCTTGCAGGGGCGGCGGCGCGAACAGATCGACTTGTGCCTTCGAGGCATCCGCCCCCGCCTCGAGCGAGGCCAGCGCATGGCGGGCATGGCTGAGTACCGCGCCAGGCATGCCCGCTAAGCGGGCCACTTGAATGCCGTAACTGCGGCTGGCGGGGCCAGGCTGAATTTCGTGCAAGAACACAATGCTGGCGCCCGATTCAGCCGCACTCACATGCACGTTCACCGCAGCGCGGTGGTTGGCGGGGAACTCGGTGAGCTCGAAATAATGCGTGGCAAACAGCGTGAAGGCTTGGGTTTTGTCGTGCAAGTGCGTGGCAATGCCGCTGGCCAAGGCCAAGCCGTCAAAGGTGGAGGTGCCGCGGCCAATTTCGTCCATCAACACCAAGCTGTGGGGTGTGGCGGCATGCAAGATTTGCGCGGCCTCGGTCATCTCCAGCATGAAGGTCGATTGCGCGTTGGCCAAATCGTCGGCCGCGCCAATGCGGGTGTGGATGGCGTCAATGGGCCCGAGTCGACACGCCGCGGCAGGCACATGGCTGCCCATGCTGGCCAACAGCACAATGATGGCCACTTGCCGCATGTAGGTGGATTTGCCGCCCATATTGGGGCCCGTGATGACCTGCATGCGGTGCAGATGGCCCAGCCGCGTGTCGTTGGCAATGAAGGTTTTGGCTGCGCCGCCAGCGACTACGCCATGCGTTTCGGCCAAGCGGGCTTCCACCACGGGGTGGCGACCTTGCTCGATTTCAATGCACGGCGTTTTGACAAACTCAGGCGCACACCAGCCGAGCGTGAGCGAGCGTTCGGCCAAGGCGCACAGGGCGTCGAGCTGGGCCACGGCTTGCGCCAAACGCGTGAGGGCGGGCACAAATGGTTGCAAGCTGTCGAGCAGTTGTTCGAACAACAACTTCTCGCGCGCCAAGGCACGCTCTTGGGCGCTGAGGGCTTTGTCTTCGAAGACTTTGAGCTCAGGCGTGATGAAGCGTTCGGCGTTCTTCAAAGTTTGGCGGCGCGTGTAGTCGGCGGGGACTTTGTCAATTTGTCCTTGCGTGACCTCGATGTAAAAGCCGTGCACCTTGTTGAACTGCACGCGTAAATTGGCAATGCCCGTGCGTGCGCGTTCGCGAGCCTCGAGTTCGAGCAAAAAGCCGTCGCAGTTGTTTTGGATGGCGCGCAGCTCATCGAGGTCGGCGTCGTAGCCGTGGCCGATGACGCCGCCCTCGCGCACCAGCGCGGCGGGCTCGGGCAGCAAAGCGCGCTCCAGCAAGGCACCGCATTCGGGTGGTACACGCATGTGTTGGCCGATTTGTATCAGCAAGGCGGGAGACGCAGCAGAGTGCGCTGTCTCCCTCTTTGCTGGTGTTGAGGAGATGGGAATCAGCGGCTGAAGACGCAACGCTTTTTGCAGCGCTTGGCCGAGCGACACCAGCTCACGCGGGCGCACTTGGCGCAGCGACACACGCGCGCTGATGCGCTGCACATCGCCTGAGCCTTTGAGGGCGTCGCGCAGCACTTTGTAGCTTTGCGTTCGGTGGTCTTGCAGCGCTGCAATGGCCGCCAAGCGTTGCAGGGCTTGGGTGCGGTCGCGTTCGGGCGAAAGCAGCCAGTTTTTCAGCTGGCGACTGCCCATGCCTGTCATGCAGGTGTCGAGCAAAGAGAACAAAGTGGGTGCGTCTTCGCCGCGCAGGGTTTGGGTAAGTTCTAGGTTGCGGCGGGTGGTGAGCGGCAGGTCAATCAGTGCATCGTTGCGTGCCACGTAGACACCTTGCACGTGGGCCAGGGCGCGGCCTTGGGGGTGCTCGGCATAGGTCAGCAACGCAGCCGCGGCAGCGTGGGCTTGCACCACGTCTTGTGCGTTCCAGGCGTTGAGTGAAGCCGCTTGCAAATGCGCCAACAGTTGTCGCCCACCCAACGCGGCATCAAACTGAAACGCTGGGCGTACTTGGGCGGGCAGGCCTAGGTGGCTGCAAAAGCTTTTGAGTTGTTGTTCAAACGCAGGGCTGACCTCGGCGCTGTAGATCATTTCGCTGGGCGCTATACGGGCCATCCAGTTGGCCAATTCAGATGCGTCGCATTCCGCCAAGTGCACCAAGCCTTGCGTCACGCTGAGCCAGGCCAAGCCGCAACCGGCGCGCTCGCTTTGGTGAATGGCCAGCACATAGGCCTCGGTTTTGTCGTTCAGCAGCGCGCTTTCCGTGAGTGTGCCGGGCGTGACCACGCGCACCACTTTGCGCTCGACGGGGCCTTTGCTGGCACCCACATCGCCCACTTGCTCGCAAATCGCCACCGATTCGCCGAGCTTGAGGAGGCGCGAGAGATAGGTTTCGAGCGAATGAAAGGGGACACCTGCCATCACCACGGGCTCGCCGTTGGACTGGCCGCGTTGCGTGAGTGTGATGTCAAGCAAGCGCACCGCTTTTTCGGCATCTGCAAAAAACAACTCGTAAAAGTCGCCCATTCGGTAAAGCAGCAGCGTGTCGGGGTACTCGGCCTTGAGGCCTAAGTACTGCTGCATCATGGGGGTGTGCCCAGACAAATCATGCATCGCAGTGCCTGCCAGAATATGTTGAACGGGTTACAGCGGCGCGTCTGGCGCTTGACGCGACAGGCTCAGGGTCTTGGCCGCTGAGCTGGCAGCGCGCTTGTCATCTGCCCCTGCAAATTTTGAGTATTTTTGCGTGATCGGCACCAATTGTGCATAGATGCGTGGCGCAGCGGCCAAACATTCTTCGTGCTCTAAAAAGTTGCCCTCGCCCGTGAGGTTGCTGATCAAGCCACCCGCTTCAGTGATCAGCAATGCGCCTGCAGCCATATCCCAAGGCTTCAAGCCGAGTTCAAAGAAACCGTCGCTAAAGCCTGCGGCCACATAAGCCAAGTCCAACGCGGCGGCACCTGGCCGACGCAGTCCAGCGGTGCGCTGCATGATGTCGCCCATGAGGCTGAGGTATTTGTTGAAGTCGTCATCGGGGCGAAACGGGAAACCGGTGGCGAGCAAACATTCTTCTAAGCGGGTGCGCTTGCTGACGCGGATGCGACGGTCGTTCATGTAAGCACCTCGCCCTTTGGTGGCGGTGAACAAGTCGTTGCGGGTGGGGTCGTAAATGACGGCTTGCTCTAAGCGGCCTTGGACTTGGCAGGCAATGCTCACGCAGTAGAAGGGAAAGCCATGGATGAAGTTGGTGGTGCCATCGAGCGGGTCGATGATCCAAATGTGGTCAGCTTCAGGGTTGCCATGGGTGGTGCCAGACTCCTCAGCCAAGATGCCGTGGTCGGGGTAAGCGGTGAGGAGGGTCTCGATGATGACGCGTTCGCTGTTTTGATCGACCTCCGTCACAAAGTCGTTCGCTTGCTTCTGTGAAATGCGCACCGCCTCGACATCGAGCGCAGCGCGGTTGATGATCGCGCCGGCGGCACGTGCAGCTTTGATGGCCACGTTGAGCATGGGGTGTACAGAAGAGGACGACATAGATTGTGTGAAGAGCTGGCCGAGATGGACCCAAAAGAAAAAGCCCGGCGATGCGGGCAGCGACAATGGTGCAGATTTTACGCCTTCGCCAACTGCCCATGAAAACCCGATTTATCCTGATCCATACCAGCCACGCCGGCAATGTGGGGGCCACGGCCCGCGCGATGAAGGTGATGGGTTTTTCTGACTTGGTGTTGGTCGCCCCCCGCTGGGACAACGTGTTGCGACGCGAGGAAACCATCCAGCGCGCCAGCGGCGCCTTGGATGTGCTGGCCAATGCCCGTGTGGTGGCCACTTTGGATGAGGCAATAGAGGGCCTGCACCACCTGTGTGCCACCGCCATGACGCCACGTGACTTTGGCCCGCCTACGCGAGAGCCGCGCCCGCATTTTGCCGACTTGGCTGCAGCGCACGGCCACGACGAGAGTTTCGGCGTGGGGTTTTTGTTTGGTTGCGAGCGTTTTGGCATGCGCAATGAAGATGTTTACCGCTGTCACACCTGCTTACGCATTCCGACCGACCCCAAGTTCGGTTCGCTCAATTTAGCCGCTGCGGCGCAGGTGTTGGCGTATGACTGGCGGCAAGTTTTGGGCGGCTTTGAAACCGATTCTGAGCCCAATGCCACGCCTTTGGCCGATGCGCAACAACTTGCAGGCCTGCTCGATCACTGGCAGCAGTCGCTCACCGATATTGGTTTTTTGGACCCAGCGTCCCCCAAAAAACTCATGCCTCGCCTGAACCAGTTGTTCAACCGTGCCCAAGTGACGCAAGAGGAGATTCACATCCTTCGCGGTATTGCCAAGGCCATGTCGCTAGCCTCGAACAAGGGCGCTGACGGGCAGGGATAATCAGACCATTATGTTTTCACGTCTCAATTCTGATGTTCAATGCATTTTGGACCGCGACCCCGCCGCGCGAAGCCGCTGGGAAGTCCTGACCTGCTACCCCGGATTGCATGCGTTGCTGCTGCACCGTTTGGCGCATGGCTGCTGGAATCTTGGCTTTCTGTGGGTAGGCCGTTTTATTTCTCACCTCTCGCGTTGGTTCACAGGGATTGAAATTCACCCCGCTGCCAAGATTGGCGAGCGGGTGTTTTTCGACCATGCCATGGGTGTGGTGGTGGGCGAGACGGCTGTGATTGGCGACGGCTGCACGATTTACCAAGGGGTGACCTTGGGCGGCACTTCGCTCTACAAAGGCGAGAAGCGACACCCCACCTTGGGCAAAGACGTGGTGATTGGTGCAGGCGCCAAAGTGTTGGGCGGCTTCACCGTGGGAGACGGCGCGCGCGTGGGCAGCAACGCGGTGGTGACCAAGCCCGTCCCAGCCGGCGCCACAGCGGTGGGCAATCCTGCGCGCATCATTCAAGCCGAGGCAGCCATTCAAAATCAAGAGGCCCAGCGAGAAGAAACCGCCTCAAAAATGGGTTTCTCGGCCTACGGTGTCACCCAAAACGATGATCCCGTGAGTCAAGCGATGCGTGGCTTGATTGACAACGCATCCTCACAAGAGCACCAAATTGCTTTGCTGTGGAAAGCCATTGAGCAGCTTTCTGCGGGCCAAGCCAAACCTGACTGCGTGCCCACCGACGCTGCCCGTCAGGAGCAGTTTGAGGCAGCGCGCATCAACCAACTGTTGGATTAATCATGCGATTTTTGAATGTTTACCCCAAGCGAATTTGGGCCACGCTGAATGCGGCGGGTGTTTTTGAAGGTCAGTTCACGTTTGACCTTGAGCAATACGGTTTCATCACCAACGATGTGGTGTGTGGTGTGACCGTCGTTGAGGATGCGGTGATGACGGGGCAGTGGAAAATTTGGGTCAAGCCCTTGTTTGATGTTGATATGCCGCACTTTGACCAGTTTGTGGACTCCCTCAACCATTACGTGTTTGACGTACTTCAGTACACCCCCAATCGCAGTGCCGCAGGCAAAGATTTGGCCGTGGTGAAAATTTTCTTCGGTGATATTTACTTTGACATGTCGGGTGCCCAGCCGCAGGTTAAAAAGCGAGAAGGCATTCAACGGCCATCATAAAAACCCGCTGCGATCGCGGTGGATGAGCGGGTGGGTGTGGTTAGGGGCGTCCTTTAAACGCGCCTTGAATTCAGCGCTGTTTTGGGCCGCCAGCCTGGACAAAATGCATCCCGCGTTTCCATGTAAGGGCCGCCGATCAAATCGATGCAATAGGGCACAGCAGCAAATATGCCGTCCACCATCGGTTTGCCCTCAGCGTCTTTCAAGCCCCCCAAGGTTTCTTGGATGGATTTAGGTTGACCTGGCAAATTGATGATCAGGCACGCATCGCGAATCACCGCCACTTGGCGCGACAAGATGGCGGTGGGCACAAAGCGCAAACTGACTTGGCGCATTTGTTCGCCAAACCCCGGCATTTCTTTGTGGGCCACGGCCAAGGTGGCCTCAGGCGTCACATCGCGCTTTGCAGGGCCCGTGCCGCCCGTGGTGAGCACCAAGTGGCAGCCTGCCTCGACCAACTCAATCAGTGTTTGACTGATGGTGGCTTGTTCATCGGGAATGAGACGTTGTGCGTAATCAATCGGGTTGTACAAAGCGCGCCCCAACCAATCGCGCAGCGCGGGCAACCCTTTGTCTTCATAAGTGCCACTGGAGGCGCGGTCACTGATGGACACGATGCCAATTTTGAGGGTGTCGCAACGGGCGTCTGGGGTGGGCAAGGAGGTGTCGGTCATAGCGCGTCAGTTAGGGCTTGTAGGACTCTGCTTCATCTTCTGGGGTGTGCATCGCGTCATCGGCTAAGTTCATCTGCTCTTTGATGAGTTGAAAAATTTCACGGTACGAACGGCTTTGACGCGGCAACAAGCCTTTGGCGATATCGGCCCGGGTGGTGGCGTCGTCTTTGCGGGCTTGGCGCACCAAGGCGCGCAATTGCTGACTGTCGGTGGCAGGAAACTCTTGGAGCCACGTGTGCAAAGCGGTGTCCTCGGCCATCAGCCGCTCACGCCAGCTTTCGGCCAAGTGCAGGGCCAAAGTGTCTTTGGTGCTGCCCATGCGTTGCTCGTTGAGCGCATCTTTGACGGCCTCCAGAGAGGCTTCGCTGAGCTTGCGCATGAGTTTGCCCACGAACTGCATTTGACGGCGTTTGCCCTCAAAGTTGGTAATACGCCGTGCCTCGCTCAGCGCTTCGCGCAACTGGTCGGTGATGTGGCCTTGCGTGTTCAGACGCTCCAGCAGTTCGTGGCGCAGGCTCAGCAATTCGACGCCCAGGTCTTGGCGGTCGTCACTGTCTTTTTTGCGGTCGGTGCGGCTCAGGCCGTCGGTACCCTTGAGTTCGGCTTTTAGTTCGAGGTCGAGTTCGCTGCCTTCAGCCACAAACTGGCCTCGAACAAAGTAACCTTTTTTGGGTTTACGTGACATAAATAGGGAAGCCTTGTATCTGACAAGTATCATAGCCGCCGATATGACCAAAGCCTCCAAAACCCAAGCCCCCTCTCACACGCCAGCTCAAGGTTTCAGTTTCAGCCGCGAACACTTCGAGTCACTCGTCGATGCGGCCTTGAAACACGCCAAAAAATTAGGAGCCACCGATGCAGGCGCGGATGCCTCCGAAGGCTGCGGTTTGAGCGTTTCGGTACGCAAAGGCGAGCTTGAAAACGTGGAGCGCAACCGCGACAAGTCGCTGGGCGTGACGGTTTATTTAGGGCACCGTCGTGGCAACGCCAGTACCTCTGATTTCTCACAAGCCGCGATTGAGCGCACGGTCCAAGCTGCCTATGACATCGCCTGCTTCACGGCCGAAGACCCCGTGGCTGGCTTGCCTGACGTCAAAGACATTGCCCAGCATCACCCCGATTTAGATTTGTTTCACCCTTGGCCCATCACCAGCGCGGATGCGGCAACGCTCGCCTTGCGTTGCGAAGCGGCGGCGATGCAAACCGACAAGCGCATCACCAACAGCGAAGGTGCTGCGGTATCGGCCCAGCAAAGCCATTTTTTCAGCGCCCACACCCATGGTTTTCGTGGCGGTTACGCCAGTTCACGCCACACCATTTCGGTCGCGCCCATCGCAGGCAAGGGCGACGGCATGCAGCGTGACGCGTGGTACAGCTCGATGCGTGATGCGCGTGAATTGGCCTCTCCTGAGGCAGTTGGCCGCTATGCGGCTGAGCGTGCGTTGAGCCGTTTGAAGTCTCGCAAGATTGCCACAGTGCAATGCCCTGTGTTGTTTGAAGCGCCAGTCGCAGCTGGCTTGTTGGGTGGTTTTGTGCAGGCCGTCAGTGGCGGTGCGCTCTACCGCAAGAGCAGCTTTTTGCTCGACTCGTTGGGCACGGTTGTGTTTCCCAAACACATCGATATTTCAGAAGACCCGTTCGTTCTGCGCGGCAAAGGCAGCTCGCCGTTTGACGACGAGGGCGTCACCACCCGTGCGCGCCGTGTGGTCGATGCTGGCCGCGTGGGAGGCTATTTTCTGAGCAGCTACACCGCCCGCAAACTGGGTATGCCTACCACGGGCAATTCAGGTGGCTCACACAACTTGGTCATGTCCTCGCGACTCACGCAAAGCACGGACGACCTAGACGCCATGCTGCAAAAGCTCGGCACGGGTTTGTTTGTGATTGAGCTCATGGGCCAAGGCGTGAACTATGTGACAGGCGACTATTCACGCGGCGCGAGTGGCTTTTGGGTCGAAAACGGACGCATTGCCTATCCCGTGCAAGAAATCACCATCGCGGGCAATATGAAAGACATGTTCCAAGGCATTGAAGCCATTGGTTCGGATACTTTCACAATGGGGGCCAAGGCGATTGGTTCTGTGTTGATTAACCGCATGAAGGTGGCGGGTAGTTAATCTTTTTGCTCGTTGCGTTTTTTGGTTTTGTAGTTTGTCTCTGCGCGAATGCGGTGTGGCGTCACTGCGCTAGGCTCCTCTCCGCTGCGCTCAGAATGTCGCGACGGGCAGTCACGCCACACCGCATTTGCTTTAGGCGCTTTACACATGGCTTTGTCGCTGCGCTCAAAGCCGCTCTTTGCCTGAACTACGCTGGCGTGAAAACGCTAATCAAGCACAAACCGCTGTTGACGGGGCAAGGCCCCGCAATCCGTCGCGACATTCTGAGCAAAGCGAAGAGGAGCCTAGGGTTGTGGGGTGTTGCCCCGTCAACAGTCAGCGCAGGGGATCTCCCCCTCAGCGAACACTAACCCGCCAGCGCCGCCTTCACAGCCGCAGACACCAGTCCCATGTCGGCCTTACCCGCCAACTGAGTCTTCACAGCGCCCATCACCTTGCCCATATCGCCAGCACCCGTGGCACCCACTTCAGCCACGATGGCTTGCACGGCAGCGGTGATTTCTTCGGCGCTCAAACGTTGGGGCAAATACACCTCCAGCACTTTCATTTCGTTGCTTTCGATGTCAGCCAAGTCTTGACGTTGTGCTGACACATACGCGGCGACGGAGTCTTTGCGTTGTTTGATGAGCTTGTCCACAATGGCAATC
>JAVLFR010000093.1:0-12149 GCA_046052785.1 Limnohabitans sp.
CTGCCGCTCATGCCGAAATCGCCGCTTTGCAAGCCAAAACTGCCGAGTTACAAGACCAATATGTGCGCGGTTTAGCAGACGTGCAAAACGCCCGTCGGCGCGCTGACGACGAGGTGTCGAAAGCTCGTAAATTCGCTTTGGAAAGCTTTGCCGACAGCTTGCTGCCTGTGCTCGACAGCCTTGAAGCTGGCTTGGCTGTGCAAACTGCCACACCTGAACAAATTCGCGAAGGCGCTGAAGCCACACTGCGCCAGCTCAAGAGCGCCATGGAACGCAACAAGATTGTGGCCATCGACCCTGCCGCTGGCACCAAATTTGACCCTGCACACCACCAAGCAATCAGCGTGGTGCCCTTGCCCCCCGAATCCACGCAAGAAGCCAACACCGTGGTTGCGGTGCTGCAAAAAGGTTATCTGATTGCCGAACGCGTGCTACGCCCTGCCCTAGTCACAGTGGCGGCACCGAAATAGACCACTTGAAATTGGCAAAGTTATCCACAACTAAGCCCTATCTGAATTTTTAAAAATTACTGGAGTTAATCATGGGAAGAATCATTGGTATTGACTTGGGCACCACCAATTCGTGCGTGGCCATCATGGAAGGTAACACGACCAAAGTGATCGAGAACGCCTAAGGCGCTCGCACCACCCCGTCCATCATTGCGTACCAAGAAGACGGCGAAATTCTGGTTGGCGCATCGGCCAAGCGCCAAGCGGTGACCAACCCACGCAACACCTTGTATGCGGTCAAGCGTTTGATCGGACGCAAGTTTGCCGAAAAAGAAGTCCAAAAAGACATCGACCTGATGCCTTACACCATTGCCAAAGCCGACAACGGCGACGCTTGGGTCGAAGTGCGCGGCAACAAATTGGCGCCACCTCAGATCAGCGCTGAAATTCTGCGCAAGATGAAGAAGACCGCCGAAGACTACCTTGGCGAAGAAGTGACCGAAGCCGTCATCACGGTGCCTGCTTATTTCAACGATGCACAGCGTCAAGCCACCAAAGACGCCGGCCGCATTGCGGGCTTGGATGTCAAGCGCATCATCAACGAACCCACTGCAGCCGCCTTGGCATTTGGACTGGACAAGACCGAAAAAGGCGATCGCAAAATTGCAGTGTATGACTTGGGTGGTGGCACCTTTGACGTCTCCATCATCGAAATTGCCGATGTCGATGGCGAAAAGCAATTTGAAGTGCTCTCAACCAACGGTGACACGTTCTTGGGTGGCGAAGACTTTGACCAACGCATCATCGACTTCATCATTGCCGAATTCAAGAAAGAGTCTGGCGTTGACCTGTCCAAAGACGTGCTGGCCCTGCAACGCCTCAAAGAAGCCGCGGAAAAAGCCAAGATCGAGTTGTCGTCCTCTACGTCAACCGACATCAACTTGCCTTACATCACCGCCGATGCCACGGGTCCAAAACACTTGAATATCAAACTCAACCGTGCCAAGTTGGAACAACTGGTGGACGAGTTGATCGAGCGCACTATGGCGCCTTGCCGCATGGCCATCAAAGACGCAGGCGTGTCAGTAGGTGACATTGATGACGTGATCTTGGTGGGCGGCATGAGCCGTTTGCCCAAGGTGCAAGAAAAGGTCTAAGAGTTCTTCGGTCAAGAACCCCGTCGTGACGTTAACCCTGACGAAGCCGTGGCCGTGGGCGCTGCCATTCAGGGCCAAGTGTTGTCAGGCGACCGCACCGACGTGCTATTGCTCGACGTGACCCCGTTGTCCTTGGGCATCGAAACCTTGGGCGGCGTGATGACCAAGATGATCGTCAAGAACACGACCATCCCCACGAAGTTTGCACAAACCTTCTCCACCGCCGACGACAACCAACCTGCCGTGACCATCAAGGTCTACCAAGGCGAGCGCGAGATGGCCAGCGGCAACAAGAGTTTGGGTGAGTTCAACCTCGAAGGCATTGCCCCCGCGGCACGAGGTACGCCTCAAATTGAAGTCTCTTTTGACATCGATGCCAACGGCATCTTGCACGTGGGCGCCAAGGACAAAGCCACGGGCAAAGAAAACAAAATCACGATCAAAGCCAACTCGGGCTTGAGCGAAGACGAGATTCAACAAATGGTCAAAGATGCCGAGTTGAATGCCGCCGAAGACAAGAAAAAGCTCGAAATCGTGCAGTCTCGAAACCAAGCTGATGCCGCTGTTCACAGTGTGAAGAAGAGCTTGGTCGAGCACGGCGACAAGCTTGATGCTGCCGAAAAAGAAGCGATAGAAGCGGCCATCAAAGAAGTCGAAGAAGCATTGACAGGCGAAGACAAAGCCGCCATCGATGCCAAAACTGAAACTTTGATGACCGCCTCGCAAAAACTAGGCGAAAAAGTCTATGCTGATATGCAAGCCGCACAAGCCGCAGGCGGCGCAGCGACCAGCGAAGCCAAACCAGCCGACGACAATGTGGTTGACGCTGAAGTGAAAGAAGTCAAAAAAGGCTGAGCCTTTCTTTAAGCTCCTAGCTAACCTCGCCGCGTGTCACCTGCTCAGGTGAACACGCGGCGAAGTCTTGATCAAGCCCTCCAAAACACGCCACTGCCCACACCATGTCCAAACGCGATTTTTATGAAGTTCTCGGCCTTGCCAAGGGCGCGAGCGACGACGAGATCAAAAAGGCCTATCGCAAACTTGCGATGAAGCACCATCCCGACCGCAACCAGGGCGACAAGGCCAAGGATGCTGAGGCGCAGTTCAAAGAAGTCAAAGAAGCCTACGAAATGCTGTCGGACCCCGACAAGCGCGCCGCTTACGACCAATATGGCCATGCGGGTGTCGACCCCAATATGCGCGGCGGCTTTGGCGCAGGGGCTGGGGGTGCGGGTTTTGGCGAGGCTTTTGGGGACATTTTTGGTGACATCTTTGGTCAACAGCGCCGTGGCCCAGGCGGTCGTCAGGTCTACCGTGGCAGTGACCTGAGCTACGCCATGGAAATTACGTTGGAAGAGGCGGCCAACGGCAAAGACGCGCAGCTCAAAATTCCAGGTTGGGACGAATGCGAGCCCTGCGATGGCAGTGGCGCCAAGCCGGGCACCTCAGCCAAAACCTGCAGCACTTGTCATGGCAGCGGTCAGGTGCAAATGCGTCAAGGCTTTTTCAGTGTGCAACAAACCTGCCCCCATTGCCGTGGCGCAGGCAAAGTCATCACAGATCCCTGCAGCAGTTGCCATGGCCAAGGCAAGATCAAAAAACAAAAAACGCTGGAAGTCAAAATCCCAGCTGGCATTGATGACGGCATGCGCATTCGTAGCACAGGCAATGGCGAGCCAGGCACCAACGGTGGCCCACCCGGTGACTTGTTTATCGAAATACGCATCAAAAAGCACGACATCTTCGAACGTGATGGGGATGACTTGCACTGCTCGGTCCCCATCAGTATCACCACTGCCGCTTTGGGCGGCGAGATTCGCGTGCCCACGCTCGCTGGAGAGGCGGCGATTGACATTCCAGAAGGCACACAAAGCGAGAAGCAGTTTCGTTTGCGTGGCAAGGGCTTGAAGGGCATTCGCGCCAGCTTTCCTGGCGACTTGTATTGCCACATTTTGGTGGAAACACCCGTCAAGCTCACCGAACATCAACGCAAGCTGCTCAAAGAATTGGACGAGTCACTGAAAAAAGGTGGCACGAAACATTCGCCTGCCGAAGGTGGATGGGCCGATAAGCTCAAGCGCTTTTTCAATTAAGCGCGACCGCCCCAAGCGGGTTTACAAAAAGCGATCCAACAGTTTGCGGGTGTGACGGTCCAGTGAAGGCAAGTCGCGAATCAAAAACTGCACGCCGTGGGCATCGGCCACGATGAGTCGACTGGCACTCAGGCGTCGAATGTCCTCTTCACCTTTGAGCACCAACTGCGCAGGGCCTCGGCTGGTTTGAACACGCCAAACGCTAGGCGTGGAGAAGCTATTGACACCGTCTAAGCGCAATATCTCGGGCATGAACTCACGCCCCTGAAGGGCTTGCGTCACGATGTCGCGTTCATGCTCGGCCAGTTCACTGAGGCGCTCAACCCAAACCAGCTCTTTGCCTTCGGCGCTCAAGATGGAAATGCATTCATCAGGCGTTGCAATCGGAAAGGCACGGGCTACCACCGCACCAATATGCTGCGACCCATCGGCAAGGGTGACGACCAGTTTGCCAAATGGATCGAACGCCAAAGTAAAGGGCATGGCGATGTTCATGAAGACTCCTTGGCTGACACCCGAGCAACGGCCTCTGCCGCATTTTTCGCTTGGGCTTCATACAGGCGGTAGTAGGCGCCTTGTCGCGCCATGAGCGAATCGTGGTTACCCTCTTCCACCACCACACCTTGCTCCATCACCACCAAACGGTCGGCTTTGTTGAGTGTGGACAAGCGGTGCGCAATGGCAATGGTGGTGCGACCTTGCACCAAATTGTCCAAAGCCTTTTGAATTTCTTGCTCAGTCTCTGTGTCCACCGAGGCTGTGGCCTCGTCCAAGATCAAGATGCGTGGGTTGATGAGCAAGGCACGCGCAATAGAAATGCGTTGGCGCTCGCCGCCCGACAGCCCTTGGCCGCGTTCGCCCACCAAGGAGTCGTAGCCTTGAGGCAGACGCAAGATGAATTCATGCGCATGCGCAGCGCGAGCTGCCGCCACAATTTCCTCTCGCGAGGCATCGGGCTTGCCGTAAGCAATGTTGTCGGCAATCGTGCCAAAGAACAAAAAGGGCTCTTGTAACACCATGCCGATGTGGCTGCGAAAGTCTGACAAAGCGATATTTCGGATATCGATGCCATCGAGCTTGATCGAACCCTCACTCAAGTCGTAGAAGCGACAAATGAGGTTGACCAAGGTACTCTTACCCGAGCCGCTTTGACCCACCAAACCAATCATTTCGCCGGGACGAATGTTGAGGTTCATGCCGCGAATCACCGCGCGGTTGCCATAGCGAAACCCCGCATCTTGAATTTCGATCTTGCCTTGCAAGGGCGTCGGCAGTTTTTGCGGATGCGTGGTTTCGGGTACGCTGGAGACGTGGTCCAAGATCTCGAAGATGCGCTTGGCGCCCGCGGCCGCTTTTTGGGTATGCGACACGATGCGACTCATGGAATCAAGGCGGGTGTAGAAGCGCCCGATGTAGGCCAAAAATGCAGCCAACACCCCCACGGTAATTTGATGGTGGGACACCAAATAAATGCCAAAGCCCCACACCACCAGCAAGCCCACCTCGGTCATCAGTGTGACGGTGGGCGAGAACAAAGACCACACAAAGTTGATGCGGTCATTGACTGCCAAATTGTGCTTATTGGCATCGCGAAAGCGGTTGGCTTCGCGTGTCTCTTGCGCAAATGCTTTGACCACACGGATACCAGGAATGGTGTCGGCCAGCACATTGGTCAGCTCAGACCAAACGCGGTCTATCTTTTCAAAGCCTGTGCGGAGTTTGTCGCGCACGGTGTGAATCAACCACACAATGAAGGGCAAAGGCAGCAAAGTAGCCGCGGCTAGCTTGGGGTCTATGCTGATCAGAATCGAAGCGGTCATGACAATCATTAGCACATCGGTGGCAAAGTCCAACAAGTGCAGCGACAAAAATACGCAAATGCGGTCGGTCTCTGCGCCAATGCGGTTCATCAAATCGCCCGTGCGGCGACCCCCAAAATACTCGAGTGACAAGCGCATCAAATGTTCATACGCTGTGGTGCGCAAGTCTGCGCCAATGCGCTCAGACACCAAAGCCAAGATGTAGGTTTTGAGCCATCCCAAACCCCAAGCCAGCAATGCAGCACCCAACAAGCCACCCAAATACAAATAAACCAAATCATGGTCGATGTCTTTGCCATTTTGAAATGGAATCAACACATCGTCCATCAGCGGCATGGTCAGGTAAGGCGGCACCAAAGTGGCGGCCGTCGAGGCCAAGGTCAAGAAAAAACCTGCCAACAACCGCCAGCGATAAGGGTGAGCAAACCGCCACAAACGAAACAGGCCCCAGGTCGAAAGCGGCGCATGTTGCTCGCGGCTGCATACGGGACAGTCATCGGCCACGTTCTCGAGTTGAAGCTTGCACTGGGGGCAACGCGCCTGAGACCAAGCCGCCAGTGATTGACCGTGGGTCAGCACTTCCAAGCGGTCAGCGAATTTCTCTTGCAAACGCATGGCCGTGACGTTGTGGGTCAACGTGAAGCGCCAATTTGCGATGCGATGTGTGTCATCCACCAGGCTCAAAGTTCCGACGCCAGCATGGTCGGTGTGCGTCATCCGCATACCAGTGACCAAGGTCCAACTGTCCCAGACTAGGGCGAGGCCCTTGGGTTGGGCACCAAAAAGCACCCTGAGGTCTGTCACAATCAAGAGCCCACGAGAAAAGTGCAATTGGGCATCCAAGTCAACCTCTAGCCAAGCTAAAACGTTTTCTTGACTAGACAGTTGAGCAACCGCTGAAGTTATCCAGCCCTCAGGCAGGACAACTTGAGGGGGAGCCGATAAAGAAGAATTCATTATTGAAATTTTGCTGCTTCAATCGTTAAACATCGATGGACGGCGATAAAAATAAAAAGCAGGAGCCAAGATTTGTTGAACCCCCGCACGTTTGCAAATGATTGTATCGCCGCTGCTTTGACAAACTCCGCCATCGCCTGCGCAGTTACCCAACCCTACCCCCGCTGAGTTATGGCCTTCAAAGACATACAAATCTTGCGCATGAACTATTTGCGCGGACCCAATATCTGGACTTACCGTCCCATCATTGAGGCACTCATTGACTTGGGTGAAATGGAGGATCATCCCTCCAACAAAATTGTGGGGTTCAACGACCGCATCAATGGCTGGCTCCCAGGCTTGGTTGAGCATCACTGCGGCGTGGGCCACCGGGGCGGCTTTTTGACCCGCTTAGTCGGCGGAACTTGGATGGGTCACATCATGGAGCACGTCTCCATTGAGTTGCAACTCTTGGCTGGCGCTCGCGCCGAATTTGGTAAGGCCCGTGAGATCAGCAAACGTGGCGTCTACAAAGTGGTGTTTCGTACCGAGCACGAAGAACTGGGCCGCGAAAGTTTCTTGGCCGCCCGTGCAATCGTGATGGCGGCAGCCAACAATCTACCGTTCGACATCACGGGCACTGTGGACCGTTTGAAAAAGGTGGCCGACTTGCGATGCCTTGGCCCAAGCACCGCTTGCATCGTCGATGCCGCGGTAGAGCGCAAGACCCCTTTCATTCGCCTGACCGAGGGCAATTTGGTGCAACTGGGCTATGGCGCCAAACAGCGTCGCATCTGGACCGCCGAAACCGATCGCACCAGCGCGATTGCGGAAAGTATTTCTAGCGACAAAGACTTGACCAAGCGCTTGCTCACGCAATGCGGAATTCCGGTGCCCGAGGGCCAAATCGTCAAAACGGCGGATGAAGCTTGGGAAGCGGCACAAGACATTGGCTTGCCCGTGGTGGTCAAACCCCTCGATGGCAACCGTGGCTGGGGCGTATCTTTGGACGTGAACACTGAAGAGGGTGTGCGCACCGCCTGGACCGCCGCTGAAAAAGAAGGCAGCGAAGTGCTGATAGAGCGCTACGTACGTGGCGACGAACACCGCGTCTTGGTGGTGGGCGACCGCGTCGTGGCGGCCACCAGAGGCGAGACCGCCTGCATCACCGGCGACGGCACTTCCACCGTGGAGCAACTGATTGACAGCCAAATCAACACCGACCCACGTCGCGGCTTAGCTGAGGGTTTTCCGCTCGACCTCATTCGTCTGCACACCCCACGCGGCGAGATGTCTTTGCTGGAGATCCAGCGTCAAGGCCTCAAGCCCGACAGCGTGCCCGACAAAGGTCGCATTGTGGTGGTGCAACGCAATGGCAACTTGAACAACGACGTGACGGATTTGGTTCATCCCGATGTAGCCGCGGTAGCGACCTTGGCTGCCCGCGTAATTGGCTTGGACATAGCAGGCATCGACATCGTCACCCAAGATATCTCTCGCCCCTTGGAAGCAACCAAGGGCGCCATCATCGAAGTCAACGCAGGCCCTGGCCTGCTCATGCATGTCAAACCCGCCGTGGGTCAGCCCCGCCCTGTCGGCAAGGCCATCGTTGAGCATCTGTTTGGCCCCAACGAGTCAGGTCGCATTCCTGTCGTGGGCATTGTGGGCAGTCATCAAACCACCGAGTTGTCGCAACTCGTGGCGTGGTTGTTGCATCTCTCGGGCAAGCGCACTGGCTTGGCTTGCCAGGACGGGCTGTACATGGACCAACAACACTTGGGCAAGACCGACTCGCGTGGTTTTGAAGCCTCGCAGCGTTTGCTCATCAATCGCGCGCTCGACGCAGCCGTGTTTGAAACCACACCTGCGCACATCTTGGACGAAGGCTTGGCCTACGACCGCTGCTTGGTCGGTGTGGTGACCAACATGCCTAACACCACAGACGCTTTGATCGATAAACACGACATCCAAACTGCGGAGCAAATGCGCACCGTGGTGCGCACGCAAGTTGACTTGGTATTGCCAGAAGGCGCTGCCGTTCTCAACGCCGACGAGGAAGCGGTCACCTCCTTGGCAGAGTTAAGTGATGGCGAAGTGGTCTTTTACGCCAAGTCACAAGACAACCCTATCTTGATGGCGCATTTGCAAACTGGGGGGCGCGGCGTTTTCTGCAAAGACGGGCATGTGACCTTAGCGCGCGGTGACCAAGAAACCCAACTGTTCCATCTTGATCTCGAGTTGATTGCACGCTTGCTCAAAAATGGCTTACACATCTCTACCCTGCTGGCGACAGTGGCCACCGCCTGGTCGCTGGACATTGCACCGCTGCTGATTCGGGCTGGGTTGAAAAATTTCGGTCAGCAACACCCACACGGCGCCAAAGAGGCTGCAAGGATGAATGGTTAATGGAAGTCTCACGCACACGCGCCCTTCGGGGCCCAAACCTCTGGACCAGACACACTGCGGTTGAAGCCATGGTGAGCTGCGACGACGCCGAAGTTGATTTGAGTCAACAACCCGAATTTGAAAACCGGCTGCGCAATTTATTTCCAGGCGTGGGAAACCTGCAACCCACTGACCACAAAGTCAAACTGAGCATGGCGCACGCTTTGGAAGCTGCCACCTTGCATTTACAAATTGAAGCGGGATGCCCTGTCACCTTCAGCCGTACCACGGGCACCACCGACCACGGCCTGTTTCAAGTGGCGGTGGAATACACCGAAGAACAGGTAGGCATCATGGCCATCAAATTGGCCCATGAATTGTGCATGGCTGCTTTTCACAACACCCACTTTGATGTCGACGTGGCCGTTCACCAACTGCGCGAACTCGACGAAGACATTCGCTTAGGCCCCTCTACAGGCTCGATCGTCAACGCTGCCATTGCGCGTGGCATTCCCTATCGCCGCTTGACCGAAGGCAGCTTGGTTCAGCTGGGCTGGGGCAGCAAACAGCGCCGCATCCAAGCCGCAGAAATCGACTCCACCAGCGCGATTGCCGAGTCCATCGCGCAAGACAAAGAGCTCACCAAACGCCTGCTGCATGCCGCTGGCGTTCCTGTGCCTTTGGGCCGTCCTGTCACGGGACCTGAGGACGCATGGGCTGCGGCACAAGAGATCGGACTGCCGGTAGTGGTCAAGCCTCGTGATGGCAACCAAGGCAAAGGTATTTCTGTCAACGTCTCCAGTGAAGAAGGTGTGAAGACGGCCTACTTGGCTGCGCGCGCTTGCCGCGAAGAGGTGTTGGTCGAGCGCTTTTTGCCTGGCAGCGATTACCGCTTGCTGGTGGTGGGCAACAAGCTTGTGGCAGCGGCGCGACGTGAGCCGCCCTTGGTGATTGGCAACGGCAAAAACACCGTGCGTGAATTGGTCGACATCGTCAATGCCGACCCCCGCCGCGGTGAGGGCCATGCCACCTCTTTGACCAAAATTCGCTTTGATGACATCGCGATTGCGCGCCTCAAAGAACAAGGCTACGAGCCCACATCGGTGCCCAAAAAAGGCACACGCGTGATATTGCGCAACAACGCCAACTTATCGACGGGCGGCACAGCCACGGATGTGACCGACGATGTGCATCCAGAGGTTGCCCTGCGCGCCATTGCTGCAGCACAAATGGTGGGCCTTGACATTTGTGGCGTGGATGTGGTCTGTGAATCAGTCTTGCGTCCACTGGAAGAGCAAAGCGGTGGTGTGGTCGAAGTCAATGCCGCACCCGGCTTGCGCATGCACTTGAATCCTTCATTTGGCAAAGGCCGAGATGTGGGCGAGGCTGTCATGGCCACCATGTTCCCCGACGGTGGCGATGGTCGCATTCCTGTGATCGCTGTGACGGGGACGAATGGCAAAACGACGACGGTACGTTTGACTTCCCACCTGCTTCGCGCCAACGGATGGCGCGTCGGCATGACCAACACCGATGGCGTGTATGTCAACGGCCGTCAAACAGACAGCGGTGACTGCAGTGGGCCTCGCAGCGGACGTAACGTCTTGGCGCATCCCGATGTCGATGCCGCCGTGCTCGAGACTGCACGCGGCGGCATGTTGCGAGAAGGCTTGGCCTTTGACCGCTGCCAAGTGGCCGTGGTCACCAACATTGGCATGGGCGATCACCTTGGCTTGAACTACATCACCACCGTCGAAGATCTGGCCGTGCTCAAACGCGTCATTGTAAAAAACGTGGCCGAATCAGGCACCGCGGTGCTCAACGCCACCGACCCTATTGTGGCGGCCATGGCTAGCAAATGCCCGGGTCAGGTAACCTTCTTCGGCTTGGACTCGCACCATCCTGTCATTGCGACGCAACGCGCGCAAGGCAAACGCGTGCTCTTTGTCGAAGACGATCAAATCGTGGCCATGCAAGGCAATCATTCCGTGCGTATCCCGTTGTCAGAAGTTCCCGTCACGCGCAGCGGCGCCATTGGTTTTCAGATCGAAAACGCCATGGCCTCTATTGGTGCGGCTTGGGCCGTGGGGGTGCCTTGGCAAACCATATGCAAAGGTTTGGCCACATTTATCAGCGACAGCCATGCCGTACCTGGCCGATTCAACGTGTTCGATTACAAAGGCGCCACTGTCATTGCCGACTATGGCCACAACCCAGATGCCATCAAGGCGCTGGTACAAGCGGTGACCAACCTACCGGCGCAGCGCCGCAGTGTGGTGATCAGCGGCGCGGGCGACCGCCGTGACGATGACATCCGTGAACAAACACGCATCATTGGAGATGCCTTTGACGAGGTGGTGCTTTACCAAGACGCCTGTCAACGCGGGCGCGTCGATGGCGAAGTCCTCAAACTGTTACGCCAAGGCTTAGATGGCGCCAAACGCACCACCCACATTGACGAAATTCATGGCGAATTTTTAGCCATTGACCGTGCATTGGCGCGTTTGCAAAAAGGCGATTTGTGCTTGATCTTGATTGACCAAGTGGATGAGGCTTTGGCGCACATCACGCAGCGGGTGAACTCAGCGGCCTTGGCAGGCTAAGTTTTCGGCAAGCGCTGAGACGGCTGGCGTTCACGCAGTCAAAGCTGATTTCGTTTTAGAACAAATCTTTGTACTGCTCGCGCAACAAATTCTTTTGTACTTTGCCCATGGTGTTGCGTGGTAACTCAGCCACCACAAAACACTTTTTAGGAATTTTGAAATTCGCCAGTTGCGACTTGAGTGCAGCAATGATGCCATCGGCGTCTAGCTGGGTTTGGGGCTTGGCGATGACCACGGCCACGCCCACTTCCCCAAAGTCAGGGTGCGCCACACCAATCAAAGCGCTTTCAGCGACGCCGGGCATGTCATTGATGTAGCCCTCGATTTCTGCGGGATAGACGTTGTAGCCTCCACTAATGATGAGGTCTTTGCTGCGTCCAACGATGACCACGTAGCCACGCGGGTCAACCTTGCCCACGTCACCGGTTTTGAAATAGCCGTCAACCGTGAACTCTTCTTTGGTTTTTTCGGGCATGCGCCAGTAGCCGCCAAACACGTTAGGGCCTTTGACTTGAATGCCGCCAATTTCACCCACGGGCAAAGCTTGACCTTGGTCGTCTTGCACGCGCAAGGACACGCCGGGCAACGGAAAACCCACCGTCCCTCCCCGTCGCTCAGCTTGACCGCCGTAGCGGGCATCGGCAGCGTAAGGGTTGGACGTGAGCATGACGGTCTCGCTCATGCCGTAACGCTCGAGAATCGGCTG
>JAVLFR010000094.1:0-6180 GCA_046052785.1 Limnohabitans sp.
TACCCGCGTCATTTTGGTCCATGGCCATGAAGGCGCCCATGCGGCGGGCAAAGTGGTGGCCGCTTTCGGCGAATTCGTGATCGCCGGCAACTATGTGGTCGGTTTCATCATCTTCGCGATTTTGATGATCATCAACTTCATTGTGGTGACCAAAGGTGCAGGCCGCGTCTCTGAAGTGAACGCCCGTTTCACCTTGGACGCCATGCCAGGCAAACAAATGTCCATCGACGCTGACTTGAACGCAGGCGTGATCGACCAAGAAACTGCCAAACAACGTCGCGCCGAGCTGGCCCAAGAATCCGACTTCTTCGGCTCCATGGACGGTGCCTCTAAGTTCGTGAGCGGTGACGCCGTGGCTGGCTTGTTGATTTTGTTGATCAACTTGATCGGTGGCTTGATCATCGGCGTGGCCCAACATGACTTGCCCGTGGCTGAAGCCGGCAAAATTTACACCTTGCTCACCATTGGTGACGGCTTGGTGGCGCAAATCCCATCCTTGTTGCTGTCGCTGGCCACCGCCATCATCGTGACCCGTGTCACCACCTCCGAATCGATTTCTGAGCAAGCGTCCCTGCAATTGGCCAACCCCACCGCCTTGTTCATCTCGTCGGTGATCTTGCTCATCTTGGGCATGGTGCCTGGCATGCCGCATTTGATGTTTATCACCTTGGCCTTGGCCTCAGCGGGTTTGGGCTTGATGATCGTTTCGCGTGACGTGCAAGAAGAACAAGCTGAACAAGCCGTCAAAGACGCGGTGCCTGCTGAGGGTCCTAAAGAACTCGACTGGGACGATGTGGACCAAGTGGACCTGATTGGTTTGGAGATCGGCTATGGCCTGATCCCATTGGTCAATGCCGAAACTGGCGGCGAGTTGATGACACGCGTCAAAGGCGTGCGTAAAAAATTGTCTGCCGAGTTGGGCTTTTTGGTCCAACCCGTGCGTATCCGTGATGACTTGAACATCGACCCAGACGCTTACAACATCGTGCTCAAAGGCGTGGTGCGTGGTAAAGGTGAAGTCAAAGTCGGTCGTGAATTGGCCATCAACCCAGGCCATGTCTATGGCCAGCTCGAAGGCATTGCAACCCGCGAACCCGCATTTGGCTTGGAAGCCGTGTGGATTGAACCTTCTCAGCGCGACCAAGCCCGTACCCTGGGCTACACCGTGGTCGATGCCGCCACCGCCATTTCCACCCACCTCAACAAAGTGCTGCGCGAAAACGCCTCGGATATGTTGAGCCACGACGAAACCCAACAGTTGCTCGACAAACTCGCCGCCAAGTCACCCAAGATTGTGGAAGACCTCGTGCCCGGCAAGCTGTCCCTCGGCATCTTGACCCGCACCTTGCAAAACCTGTTGGCCGAGTCGGTGTCGATTCGCGACATGCGCACGATTGCGGAAGCCTTGACCGAGGCCAGCACACGCACCCAAGACCCTGAACAACTCACTGCCATGGTTCGCCCCAAACTCGGCCGCATGATCATGCAAAGCTTGATTGATGGCGACAACGGCTTGCAAGTCATGACGCTAGAGCCCTCGCTGGAGCAGTTGTTGCACAACGTGTTGCAACAAAGCCAGCCTGGCCAAGCCGTGGTGATGGAGCCAGGACTGTCTGAAAACTTATTTGCCGGTCTGCGCGAAGGCGCACGCACCGTCGAAGACATGGGTCACCCCGCCGTGTTGGTGGTATCCCCCGTGATTCGTGGTTGGCTGTCCAAGGCCGCACGATTCCGCGTGAACGATTTGACCGTGCTCTCTTACAGCGAAATTCCGGATGATCAGGCCGTCAAAGTGATCCACACCGTGGACGCCAAAGCCCGATAAACCGATACCCATTACAAAGACCCAGTGAGCTGACCTATGGAACTCAAACGCATCCTTGCCCGCGACATCCGCGCTGCTAACGAAAAGGCCGTGGCCCAATATGGCCCCGACGTGCTCGTCATCTCGAGCGGCCAGGTCAATGGCTTGACGGAGCTGATCGTGGCCGTTGATCTGGCCCCCCTCACGACTGAGGAATCTGATCCGTTTTTGAAACACCATGCCGCCAGCGCCGCTAAGCCCAGTGGTAAGTTTGATGTGTTGCTGGGTCAAACCATTGACCAAAACAAGCGCGATGCCCGTGAGCGTCAAGCCACCAAAGTGGCCAAGCCCATCGTGGAAATGTCCGCCAAGCCAGTCACCCCAAAAACCAAATCAACGACCAAAGTGGCCGCGCAGCCGCTGGACGCCGCCACCCAGCGCGCGGCCGACGAGCATGACAGCTTGCGTGGCCGTGAAATCGTGGCGCTGGTGCGTGAAGAACTCAACTCGCTACGCCGTGAGTTCAAACTCGGTCAACAAATGGCCGCTTGGCAACATGGCGGCATGCCCTTGCCCCCCGCCATTGGACCTTTGCGCGATGCTTTGAACGATGCCCCTATCCCCGTTGCCTTGCGCGCCTTGTTGATCGACAGCATCAAAGACCACAACACTTTGGCGGATGCCATGGGCGCTTTGAGCCGCCAACTGGTGCACTCGGTCGAGCAAGAACAAGCCCAAACTCCCGTCTCAGGCATTCACGCATTGGCCGGTCCCTCGGGCGCTGGCAAATCCATGATGGTGGCCCGCTTGGCTCAACACGCCGCGCAACTGTATGGCTGCGAAAAAGTCATGGTCATCAGCTTCCAAGACCAGCGCGCTGGCGCTTGGAACCAAACCCAATTGCTGTGTGCGCAGTCTGGCGTCGATTCGTTCCGCGCCACCAATGCATCGACCTTGAAGCTGTTGCTCGACGAGCACACCGAGCGCAAACTCATCTTGATTGACACCGCTGGGGTGCAAATGAACGAACGGTTGGCCGAGATTCGCAGCTTTGGACTGGGTGTGCAATGCCATGCGGTCATTCCCGCAGACGCATCTGCTGCCAACATTCGTCGCGTCTTTGACAACGCCGACAACGTCTGGGCGTCGCTGATGCTCAGCAAGCTGGATGAGTCCACCCAGCCTTGGGCTTTGTTGCAGTTCTTGACTGACAAAGCTTTGAGCGTGTCTGTGGCCAGCCACGGCGATCGCACCGCTGACTTGGTGCAAGACGTGTCCTTGGCGGGTTTGGTGCAATGCGCGCTTGACAACTTGCCCTTGCCAGAAACCGAAGCACAAGCACAACACAACGCACGCGAGGCAGCTGTCAACGAAGTGGCTGCTTCCAAACTGTCGCAAATCGCGGCCTCATTCAAAACCGAAACCACAGGCTTGACCCATGAGTGAACAACGTAGAACAGAAGTCATCGGCATCGCCAGCGGCAAAGGTGGCGTCGGTAAAACCACCACCTCCATCAATTTGGCGGTGGCGCTCACTCAGCTCGGTCACAGCGTCATGCTGTTTGATGCCGATTTGGGTTTGGCCAACGCACAAATTGCACTCGGCGCGCGCGCTGAATACAACTTGGGTCACTTTCTGGCAGGTCAAAAAACGCTGCAAGAAATCCTCATCACCACCCGTCAAGGCGTCAAGCTCATTCCAGGTGCCTCTGGCATGCAAGAGTTGGCGGGCCTGAGCGATCTCCAAGCGGCCAGCATCGTGCAGTCATTTGGCGTGCTGGCAGACGATGTCGATTATTTGATCGTTGACGTGGCTGCGGGTATTTCGCCTTCGGTGTTGTCGTTCTTGGCAGCTTGCCAACGCCGCTTCATCGTGGTCAAAGACGACCCGTCGTCTATTGCTGACGCCTACGGCACCATCAAGATCTTGAGCAAAGAGATGGGCTTGGATGAGATTTACCTCTTGCCCAACATGGTCAAGAGCCAATCAGAAGGTTGGAAGCTTTACAAAAAACTCAATGACGTCTGCGTGCGTTTCTTGGGTGAATCGGTGCACTACCTCACCTCCATCGAAGAAGATGAAATGGTGTTGCGCGCACTCAAGAAATACCAGTCGGTGATGGAACTCGCCCCTGGCACAGCCGCTGCTCGTGATTACATGCGCTTAGCCGAGGCATGCACCCACTTGCGTCCGATTGACCACCCCTCAGGCGGTCTGCAATTTTTCATGGAGCGACTGATGCAAAACAGTTCGTCTGACACATGAGAGCGATATCCCCCATCGAAATGTACGGATCTTGCAAGCCCAAGGGCGAAGATTTGGTCATGGCCCATTTGGGCCTGGTCAAACGCGTGGCCTTGCACTTAAAAGCACGTATTCCCGCGTTCATGGAACTCGATGAGTTGATTCAAGTTGGCATGATTGGCCTGCTCGAAGCCTCGCGTGCGTTTGACCCTGTCAAAGGCATTGAGTTTGAGAACTTCGCGCACAGCCGTGTGCGTGGCGCCATGCTCGATGAGGTGCGTCGCTTGTCCTTCTTACCTCGCTCGGCGGTGGCCTTTAACAAAGAACACAACACCACCATCCATGCGCTGGCGGCCGAGTTGGGCCGTTCACCCACGCAGGCTGAAATCGCGGAGTACATGGGCAAGGACTTGGAAGATTTCCACAAAGAACGCGGCAAAGCCAAACGGTTTGAGACTTATTCCATGGAAGTGGTCACCGAAGAGGTGATGACGATTGCAGACGACAGCTCACAGCAACCCGACATGATTGTGGAAGAAGCCCAGTTCATGGATGCCGTGACTGACGCCATTGCCCAATTGCCCGAGCGTGAGCAACTGGTCATGCAGCTTTACTACGTGGAAGAATTCAACCTCAAAGAAATTGGCGAAACCTTGGGCGTGAGCGAATCGCGCGTGAGTCAAATTTTGTCGTCGGTTGTGAAAAAACTGCGCGGCACCCTCAAAGTGGGGGATGCAGCTGACACCGAGAAGGTTGAGACAAGGAGACGCGCATGAGTAATTTCATGATGAACATGATCTCTTGGATCTTGTTGCTCTTGGTGATCTTGACGCTGTACCTGATTGACAAGATCAACCACTTGGCCAAGATGTATGAAGCCCCCAAGCCTGAAACACCTGGGATGCCCGGCATGTCCGAGTTCGAGACAGAAGTTCCTGGCGACTTGCTGTTTTCTGGTCTAGAAGGCAAAAAATTATGGGATGCCATGAATGGCAAGCAAGTCGAGGGCTTTGATGCCACTTTGATTGATGCCTTGCGGCCCCATTACGAGCCTATTTTGCGTGAGCACATCACCGCGACTTTCAAAGACGGCCTCGAAGAAGTCGGGGGCGACGAAAGCAAAGTGCCCAGCTCGCTGCGAAAAATTTCGACCGCGCGTGGCTTCATCCAATCCTGGTTGCCGCCGCAGCATTTGGGCAGCATTTACCGCTCTGCCATGGAGTTCGCCAGCACCTATGCCAACGACCCCGATCCAGAGGTGTTGTTGCGTTTGCAACAAACCGTCGACAGCGTGGTGGACATGCTTTATCAGCGTGTGGGCATTACCAACGAAGTGCCGTTCTCTGAATTTTTGTTTGAAGACATGCCTGTGGCGGATACGCCTGCCCCTGAAGACGCCATGCTGGCCCTGACCGATGCGTCTGGCCGTGCCGAAATTTTGGGTGACGGGTTGCTCGAAGACAGCGATCAGCGACAGCTCACACCTGAAGAATTGGCCCAAGGCCGCGAGCAAGTGCAAGCCTACGAAAACGAACTGCGGCAAGAAGTTGCCGCTGAAACGGTGGAGGCTGTCATGCAAGTGGAGCCAGCGCCTGAGGCCGAGCTCGCGTCGGAGACGCTGGCTGTGGAAGATGCGGTGCAAGCCAAGCCTGCTTGATGAGTTTGAGATGACCGACGTGATGAATAGCGCTCAAGTTTGCGAAGCCACTTCCGATACTGCTGTTGTACGTTAAGCAATACACAGGAGTTATCAAATGCGAGCCAATTCACGCGCCATTCAAAGTTACGGCGATGTCAAAGTCAGCAGCGGCGTGGCCTCGGCCAACAATGTGCAATTGATTCAAATGTTGTTTGATGGTTTGTTAGAGAGCTTGTCTGCGGCCCGTGGCCACATCCAACACAAAAATATCACTGAAAAGTCCAAAGCCATCGCACGTGCCAGCCGCATCGTGATTGGCCTGCAAGGTGCCTTGGATTTTGAAAAAGGCGGCGATCTGGCTAACAACCTCAATGAGTTGTACAGCTATGTGACCCGTCGCTTGTTTCACGCCAATGCGCACAATGATTTGGCCGCGTTGGACGAGATTCATGGTTTGATGCGCGAAATTCGCGACGCTTGGGAAGGCGTGCC
>JAVLFR010000095.1:0-3726 GCA_046052785.1 Limnohabitans sp.
TCCTTAGGCTAAATCACCACCTAAGGACAGGTGAATTGATCGGTAAATTTGAACCATGCAAGTAATTTGAAACATAGAGACAACCTATGCGCGCCCTGAAGCACATCGAACTTGAAATTAGTTGGCAACGAAAAAAACCGAGCCAACGCCCACTGGAAATTGAGACTGTCGATGCAGCAAGGTATGGTTTCTTTCGATTGATCAGCCATGAGTCACAGGCAACACAAATCCGTCAAGCTGATCACTCAAGACCCAGTTCCTGCGTGTTGTTCGTGACTGACGGCAATCACCGTCTTAGCGTCAATAAAAACACGAGAGCAATTAATACGGGTGATGTCATTGTCTGGAACAACACTGAGACCATTAGCCTGCAATGTGAATCTAATTTCCAAGCACTACTTCTACTTTCATCGAAAGACGAATTCGAGAGAAAGTGGAGAAAATTGTTACCTCTAGGTAAGTTGAACAAACTCGATCAACACAATGCATTGACATCGCTAGGTCGAAGCTTGTTAGAAAACTTATGGCACCAGCATCCTTCATTTTCGAAAGATGAACTTGAGGTCGGCATTGATTCAGTTTTGAGCCTACTTTGTAGATCTCAAAACACCCCAAAAGGCGAACCAACTATCAACAAAGATCAGTTCCCAAAGATGAGCGAGTTCATTGACCATGAACTCCATGATGTTTCATTGAATGCACAAAAAATTGCTGATCAATTCGGATGCTCATTGAGAACTGTTCATCTCATTTTTTCTAAACACCATAAAACTATCGCAGCCGAAATTCGAAATCGCAGACTTGAGCGTGCAAAAGTGATGCTGATTCAAAAGGTAAATTCTTTAACCATCTCGTCAATTGCATTCAAGTTTGGTTTTTCGGATGCTGGTCACTTCAGCCGTTTATTCAAAGAGCGCTACGGCTCCACACCTCGGGAATATCGAAATCTAAGTTAATTGCACACTTCACTCGTTTCTATTTGACGTTAGATATCTTGTGGCAAATTCGATATCCAGCTATGCAGTTCCAATGCGGCAGCCACATTCAGCCTCGACTGAGCTAACGGATTTGGCAAAAGTTCTTCAGCTCGTGAAATTCTGCGCAAAAGAGTGTTGCGATGTGTGTGTAATACCCTGGCAGTCTCGGTGATGTTAGAGCCTTGGTTAAGGAAAACGCGCAGAGCATTCAGCAAACTTGAATCTGCCTGCACAAGACTGCCCAGCGTTTGGTTCAAAAAATGACGTGCAGCCTTGGTGTCCTGCGTCATCAGCGAGACGAGGCGGACCTGGTCGATACTCACAACCTGTGCGATCGAGTTGAGACGTCCCAAGACACGCTGAACGGTTACAGCCTCCAAATGGGTACGCCGAAATCCCACCATGCCCTTGTAGGCACTCCCCAGAGCGATTCGAGCACCCGGTAGCTTCTTGATGGTGGCATTCAAAAAACGTCTATCCAAGGGTTGCTTAGCTCAGCCATCTCTTCATGTTCATCCATTGCCATCGCCCTATTTGTTGCTGTGACAACAGTTTTGCTTCAAACTCCAAAATGGGCAACCGAAGCATTGAAACCAAATGCTTGATAAATTCGAGCCACTTTTATGGAGTCGAACTTTTAGGAAACTTAGTACGAGCCCCAAGCCTGGCCTCGAACTTTCACCTGCATAATGACGCGTCTGAGTACAAATTTGGGTGTTTTGGCTGGAAAGTTACATTATGTAACTTTTGGGGTTATTACACGAAATATTACACGTTTATCAAAAACACGTATAAATCGTTGATTTATAAGGGTTTTTGAGGAGCCTGGCTTTCTGTTAATCAGAGGTTCTCTGGTCGAGGCGTCCTTTAAAAGGACACACTAATCAAGCTTCATTTGCTTTAGTGCCAATTTTCCTAATATGCCGTATGGATTGGCAATGGTTTCAGGCATTTCAAAATGGTTATAGTTTTGACCAACCACATAGTCAATTGGTTTACCCATATCCTTGACTGCTTTAGCAAAGTCTCTGCTTTGTCTTTGAAAATCAGGAGTTTCTAGACTGCCATGAGCAACAATGATTGGGGCATTTAAAAACTCCAGATGTCGTTGAGTGCTTAGCGCCTCTTCTATGCTGTCGGTAAATTTCACATAAGAGCTTCTAGCAGATAGTCGAACAGGCTTTAAGTCATACATGCCGCTACATAAAAGCCCACCTTTAATAATATTCATGGGCAGGCCAAAATCTTTTTGCCAATTGGTAACAAGGGTAACGCCAGCTAAATGAGCGCCTGAAGAATGACTTGAGATATAGATCTTATTGGAATCCCCATTTAAGCTAGCGGCATTTTTATAAACCCAAGCTACAGCACGCCTTACTTGATCAATCATCGGCATTAAGTCGCCACCAGACTCAAAAGCGTTAATAAAATCAGGCACTACAAAATGCGCCCCAGCATTTACAAAAGTCTCTGCTTTAAAGCCAAAATTCTTAGCCAACCCAGAGCGCCATGCCCCACCATGAATAAAAATGTTAATAGGTGCCTTAGGCCGGTTACACAGATAAACATCTAACCCTTCGATGGGGGTTGGCCCATAGGCAAATCGTTTGGGATCGCCTAGACGACTGCGAGTGATATCGCTATTGGACGCATATCGACTTTGAATTTGTCTGATGTTAGGCGCATAAACACTTTGATCATAAGAAGCATCAAGCTCTGCTTGGTCCATATCTAACCAAACCAATGGACCTTTCTCTTTGGGGGGGGCAGAAGCCGGGGATTGAGCAAAGCCAGATGAGACAAGCCCTGAACCCATTGCTAAAAGAAGTTTTCGTTTTGAATTCATGTTGCCTCTAATTGACTATTCATTATGGGAGCAAATAGCTATCAAGAACGAAAAGGGCAGGATTAAACATCCTAGGCCCTGATCGATTATGCCCCGGAGCGCCAAACAATTCGCGATGACTGGTTCGAGCCCCGCACCTGGCCTCGAACTTTCACCTGCATAATGAAGCAGACGATCGCAAATTTGCGTGTTTTGGCTGGAAAGTTACATTATGTAACTTTTGGGGTTATTACACGAAAAATTACACGTTTATCAAAAATATACGTAAGTCATTGATTCATAAGGGTTTTTGACTAGCCTGGCTTTCTGTTAATCCGTAGGTCCCTGGTTCGAGCCCAGGTCGAGGAGCCAAAAACCCTTTAAAAACAACGACTTAGGTCGTTGTTTTTATTTTATACATTAATTACACGGTTATTACACGAATATTACACAGGCCGCTCATTGCTTTTTTATAAAAGTGACTGTAAAGTGCTGGTATGCGCGTATTAGGAAGCGAAACCGTCGTAGTCAAGCCTGAGTTGATTAGGCTTGTGCGTCGTGACGACAGTAAAAAATGGCAAGTTCATTACAAGCTAGAGAGTGTCAAAACTTGGTTCCGTCGCAGCACAGATACTGCCGATATTAAGGAAGCCACCAAGATAGCTGAGCGTATGTGGATGAAGGCCACCTTTGACTTTGAGGAAGGTCGCCCCGTAACCAGTAAAAAGTTCAAGCCAGTGGCGGAAATCGTCCTTCACCGCTTGGAGGCGGAAATTGCCGCTGGAACCGCCAAACCCAGTGCCAGGGACTATGTGTCAGCCATAAAGTGGTACTTAATCCCCTTCTATGGCGCTTACAACGTGGATGGCATCAAACCTTCTGTCATCTCTGAATTTCACGTCTGGCGGCGTGACAAGGTAGGTC
>JAVLFR010000096.1:0-14558 GCA_046052785.1 Limnohabitans sp.
AGCCCTTCGGCTTCAAGATAGGCCCCGAATTGGTGCGAAAATAGAGATGAGCCATTTTGGTGCAAAATTGCACCAAAATAATGCATCCTGAATTGCTGCATTTCGGCTGAAGAAAACGCTTGGGCCGCTAATTTGTGTCATTCTGGGTGCAAAATATGCGCCTCGGGGGTGAGGCAGCGTCCTTCAAAAGCGGGTTGTTCGCTGGCACAGAAACTGCATTCACCAACCTTGAAAAACTTTTTATTCCAATCACACAGCAGGAGAACTTGATGGCCAAGACCGTCGCAGACGTAATGAAAATGGTGAAAGAGAACGAAGTTAAATTCGTTGACTTCCGTTTCACCGATACCCGTGGCAAGTGGCAGCACATCACTGCGCCCGTGTCGCAGTTTGACGAGAGCAAGTTCGAAGAAGGTCAAGCGTTTGACGGTTCTTCTATCGCAGGTTGGAAAGGCATTGAAGCCTCGGACATGCTGTTGATGCCTGATCCCAACAGCGCGTTGATCGACCCCTTCTTTGAAGAAATCACCTTGGTGTTGATTTGCGACGTGATCGAACCCACCGACGGTAAAGCCTACGAGCGTGACCCACGTTCTATCGCCAAGCGCGCGGAGAGCTACCTCAAGCAGTCTGGCATGGGTGACACCGCCTACTTTGGCCCAGAGCCTGAGTTCTTCCTGTTTGACGAGGTGCGTTGGAGCACCGAACCTAACCACTCTTTCTATTCGGTCAACGAATATGAAGGCCCATGGAACAGTGGCGAAAAGGTGGAAGGCGGCAACCGCGGTCACCGTCCACGCGTCAAAGGGGGTTACTTCCCCGTCCCACCTGTGGACAGCACACACGACATGCGCAGTGAAATGTGTCTGTTACTCGAGTCCGTCGGTATCCCTGTTGAAGTGCACCACCACGAAGTGGCTGGTGCGGGTCAATGCGAAATCGGCACCCGTTTTTCAACCTTGGTTGAGCGCGCTGACTGGACCTTGTTGCAAAAGTACGTGATCCACAATGTCGCCAACGCGTATGGCAAAACCGCCACTTTCATGCCCAAGCCCTATGCGGGCGACAACGGTTCTGGCATGCACGTGCACCAATCGGTTTGGAAAGACGGCAAGAACTTGTTCGCAGGCAACGGCTACGCCGGCTTGTCTGAGTTTGCGTTGTTCTACATCGGTGGCGTCATCAAACACGCCCGTGCTTTGAATGCCATCACCAACCCAGGTACCAACAGCTATCGCCGTTTGGTGCCAGGCTTTGAAGCGCCTGTGAAGTTGGCCTATTCAGCCAAAAACCGCTCTGCGTCAATCCGTATTCCTAACGTCGCGTCTGACAAGGGCCGTCGCGTGGAAGCCCGCTTCCCAGATCCATTGTGCAACCCCTACTTGGGCTTTGCCGCCTTGTTGATGGCGGGTTTGGATGGCGTAGAAAACAAAATCCATCCCGGCGAAGCGGCGACCAAAGACTTGTACCACCTCCCACCCGAGGAAGACAAATTGGTCCCCACCGTGTGTTCCAGCTTAGACCAAGCCTTGGAAGCCCTCGACAAAGACCGCGCTTTCTTGACCAAAGGTGGCGTGTTCACCGACTCTTGGATTGACTCTTACATTGAACTCAAGATGCAAGAAGTCACCCGCGGTCGCATGGAAGTGTCTCCTGTCGAATACGACATGTACTACTCGCTGTAATTGCTTGCCGCGTCAAGTGCAATCAAAGGACGGCGCAAGCCGTCCTTTTTTGTTTCAACCCTACATCACCCATGACATTTTTGCTGCGACCCCGTTTGTGCTTTGCTGGCCCATGCCGTGACGCCTTCTTGGTGGGCGCCTGTCTGGTCACAGGGTTGGCGAACGTTTGGGCTGAGCCGACACGGATTTACCGCTGTGGCAATGTCTATACCAATCAGCCTGATGCCGCAGGCCATTGCCAACCCATGACGGGCAGCGGGGTGACGGTGATTGAAGGCACGCGCGTGCAAGGCACGGCCGGCGTTTCAAACGTGCGCCCCGCAAACCAAGCTGCGCCCAAGATCAGCAGTGCCGAGCAACTCCAGCGTGATGTGCAGGCGCAAGCTGTGTTGCACAGTGAATTGCAAAAAGCCCAGCAGCAACACGCGACATTGCTGCGCGAGTGGAACAACGGCGAACCCGAGCGGCGTGCTGATGAGCATCGCCAGCCCCAAAAATACCAAGCCCGCGAGGCGCAGTTGCGCAGTGCTTTGCAGCGCACCGAGGCGGATATCGCGGGCTTACAACGCGAGTTGTCGCGCCTGTCTGTGCCCCCTTCCACAACGCCCTAACCACAATGTCTCAAGTTCCACCTGTTTACGCACAAGCGTTTGATTTGTTGGCCACCTTGGTCGCCGTGGTGCGCACCGACGGAGTGGTGGTGTTTGCCAATGCCGCCTTGGAAGATGTGATGGGGGTGTCGCGTCGCACCATCGAAGGCTCGCGCATGGCCAGCTATTTCAGCGAGACGCAGTCCTTTGACAACGCGCTGCAAGGCGCCCAGACCAACGCCTTTGCCACCATGCGTTACGACGCGCATTTGCGCCGTCCGCTGCAAGACGCCTTGCCTGTTCACGTCATCGTGGCCCCCACCGATGTGATGGGCGAGGTGCTGGTCGAACTGCTGCCGCTGGAGCAACAAACCCGCCAAGACAGAGAAGATCGCTTGATTGACCAAGCCCAAGCCAACAAAGAGCTGATCCGCAACTTGGCCCACGAAATCAAAAACCCTCTGGGGGGCATTCGTGGTGCGGCGCAATTGTTGCAAATGGACGTCGAAAGCAAAGACCTCATCGAATACACCCAAGTCATCATCCACGAGGCCGACCGCTTGCAGCTTTTGGTGGATCGCTTGTTGGCTCCGCACCGTCGTCCGCACGTGGTGGGCGATGTGAACATCCACGAGGTGTGCGAACGGGTGCGCAGCCTGATCTTGGCCGAATTCCCGCGAGGCCTGCGTGTGGTGCGCGACTACGACACCTCCATTCCTGAATTCCGGGGGGACCGCGAACAACTGATTCAAACCGTGCTCAATATCGTGCACAACGCAGCCCAAGCGCTGGCGGAGCGCGTACTTGAGGGGGACGCAGAGATTGTGTTGCGCAGCCGCATCAGCCGCCAAGTGACTTTTGGCAAACAACGCTATCGGTTGGCACTGGAATTGCATGTGATAGATAACGGGCCCGGCATTCCACAAGAAATCAAGGATAGGTTGTTTTTCCCCTTGGTTTCTGGTCGAGATGGCGGTTCTGGCCTGGGGCTGAATTTGGCACAAACCTTTGTGCAACAGCACCATGGCTTGATTGAGTGTGACAGTGTGCCGGGACGCACAGATTTCAAAATTCTGATCCCGCTGCCTTGACGACTCGCGTGGCCCCTAACTTAGAACAGAAAGTGCCGAGATGAAATCGATTTGGATTGTGGACGACGACCAGTCAATTCGCTTCGTGCTGGAAAAAGCGCTGTTGCGCGAGAACCTGCCTACGCGCAGCTTCACCAGTCCTCGCGAAGTGCTGCAAGCCCTCGACTCGGTGGGCGAGGCGGAGGGCCCACAAATTTTGGTCAGCGACATCCGCATGCCTGGCGGTTCTGGCTTGGATTTGCTCACCAAGGTGAAAGAGCGTTTGCCTGCGTTGCCTGTCATCATCATGACGGCTTTTTCAGATTTGGACAGCGCGGTATCGGCCTTTCAAGGGGGTGCGTTTGAGTATTTGCCCAAGCCCTTTGACTTGCCCAAAGCGGTCGAACTGATTCGGCGTGCCTTAGAAGAGAGTCAACGCGAACAACAGCAAACCGAAAAACAAGACGCCACGCCTGAGATGCTGGGCCAAGCGCCTGCCATGCAAGATGTGTTTCGTGCGATTGGCCGCTTGAGCCAAAGCCATGTCACCGTCATGATCACGGGCGAAAGCGGCTCAGGTAAAGAGTTGGTGGCCCGTGCCTTGCACAAGCACTCACCCCGCGGTGACGCGGGCAACCAAGGGCCATTTGTGGCCATCAACACCGCGGCCATTCCCAAAGATTTGTTGGAGAGTGAGCTGTTCGGGCACGAACGTGGTGCATTCACTGGCGCACAAACTACCCGCCGTGGCCGCTTTGAACAAGCCGAGGGTGGCACGCTGTTTTTGGATGAAATTGGCGATATGCCTTTTGATTTGCAAACCCGTTTGTTGCGTGTCTTGAGCGATGGCACCTACTACCGCGTGGGCGGTCACAACGCCCTCAAAGCCAATGTGCGGGTGATTGCGGCGACGCACCAAGATTTGGAAAAACGCGTCAAAGACGGCGTGTTCCGTGAGGACTTGTTTCACCGTTTGAATGTGATTCGTTTGCGCTTGCCCGCTTTGCGTGAACGACGGGAAGACATTCCCATGTTGACGCGCCACTTTTTGCAGCAGAGTGCACAACAATTGGGCGTGGAATCCAAACGCATTTCGGATGCGGCGCAGCATGTGCTCAACCAGTTTGCCTTTCCAGGCAATGTGCGTCAGCTTGAAAACATTTGCCATTGGCTCACCGTCATGGCACCCTCGCAAGTCATTGAGCCCAAAGACTTGCCGCCTGAGGTCATGCTGTCGGGTGAGGCTTTGGCTGCCCTCAGCCACACTGGGCAGGACACGTCAGGCTTGGGTGCGCCGGTGGCGCAAGAGGTGCGTCATGCTTTGCATGAGGTCGCCCCTGTATCTGCAGCCCCTGTGTCTGTTTCGGCGGAAGGCCTGTCGCCCGTGGTGCTCAACCTGCCGGGCGCAGATTGGGAGCAGGGCCTCGAGGCTGAAGCGATGAGCATGCTCGTGGCAGGCCGCACCGATGTATGGGATGCCTTGGTCAACCGCGTGGAAGCGCGATTGATTCAAACTGCTTTGAGCAACACGCGAGGTCGGCGCATCGAAGCCGCACAAAAGTTGGGCATTGGCCGCAACACCATCACCCGAAAAATTCAAGAATTGGGTCTGGACGATTGAAGGCTGACTAGGCCAAGGTCACCACCACGGGGGTGTGGTCGCTCGGGCGCTCGTTTTTGCGTGGGGCTTTGTCAATCACACACGCTTGCACGGCGGGCTTGAGTGCATCGCTGACCAAGATGTGGTCGATGCGCAGACCACGGTTGCGCCTGAATGCAAACTCGCGGTAGTCCCACCAGCTGTAGCTTTTGTCGGCCTGTTCAAACAAGCGAAATGCATCGTGGGTGCCCAAGTTGATCAAGGCTTGAAAGTGCTCACGCTCTTGCACCGTGCAGTGGATGGTGTCTTTCAAACCCACAGGGTCCCACACATCGCGGTCATCCACGGTGATGTTGAAGTCACCCATCAGCACCAACTTGGGGTGCCGCTTGAGTTCTTCGCGCAACCAGTGTGTCAAGGCCTCCAGCCAGCGCATTTTGTACACAAACTTGTCGCTGTCGGGCGCTTGGCCGTTGGGAAAGTAAGCGCCAATCACGCGCACGCCATCGACCGTGCCTGCTATCACACGCGCCATCTCGTCTTCAAAGCCAGGAATGTTGTTCACCACATCGCTGGCTGGGTGGCGCGAGAGCAGGGCCACGCCGTTGTAGGTTTTTTGGCCGAAGAACGACACCTGATAACCCGCCGCCTCAATGGCTTGCTGCGGAAATTTATCGTCGGTGCATTTGGTCTCTTGCAGCACCAAAGCGTCGACGGGGTTGGCGGCCAACCAGTCGAGCACCTGCGGTAAGCGCACAGTGAGTGAGTTGACGTTCCAAGTGGCGAGTTGCATAGGTATGTATGGAATCAAGGCGTGCGCGTGAGGGTCACCAAACTGTAGGTCAAACCATTGGCGGCCACATGCATGCTGCGGGTGGTTTCTTGCCAGCAGCTATCAAAAGTGGGGGCAAAGGCGTCCCCTTCAAAATCGGCGTCGATCTCCGTGACCACGGCGCGGGAGGCCAACGGCATGGCTTGCGCGTAGACCTCTGCGCCGCCAATCACCCACACGTGTGCCTCGGCGGGGCAGTGTTGCATGGCCTCTTCTAACGAGTGAGCGACGACAGCACCCACGGCCTGCCAATCGGTTTGGCGTGTCACCACAATGTTGGTGCGTCCAGGCAGGGGGCGAAATTTAGGCGGCAGCGATTCCCATGTTTTGCGACCCATCACCACGGGTTGGCCAAGGGTGGTGTGCTTGAAGTGGGCCAAGTCTTCGGGCAAGTGCCAAGGCAAGGTGTTGTCTTTGCCGATAACGCCATTGCGCGCACGCGCAAAAATTAAGTTCAACGCCATGGCTTACACAGCGACGGGAGCTTTGATGGCCTCGTGGCATTGGTAGTCCCGCACCTCGAAGTCTTCAAACTGGTAGTCGAAGATGGAGTCTGGTTTGCGCTTGATGTGCAGGGTCGGGTAGGCAAACGGTTCACGGCTGAGTTGCAAGGCCACTTGTTCACGGTGGTTGCTGTAGATGTGGCAATCGCCCCCCGTCCAGATGAAGTCGCCCACATCGAGGTCACACTGCTGGGCCACCATGTGGGTGAGCAGGGCGTAGCTGGCAATGTTGAAGGGCACGCCCAAAAAAATGTCTGCACTGCGCTGGTACAACTGGCAGCTGAGCTTGGCTTTGTCGCCTGGGTTTTGCGCCGGTGCCACATAAAACTGGAAGAACGCATGACAGGGCATGAGCGCCATCTTGTCGAGCTCGGCCACGTTCCAAGCGCTCACAATGATGCGGCGGCTGTCGGGGTTGGTTTTGAGCGTGTCGATGACTTGCTGAATTTGGTCAATGTGGCCGCCGTCTGGTGTGGGCCAGCTGCGCCACTGCACGCCGTACACGGGCCCGAGGTCACCATCTTCGCGCGCCCATTCGTCCCAAATGCTGACGTTGCGTTCTTTGAGCCAGTTGTTGTTGCTCGAACCCGTGAGGAACCACAACAACTCTTGAATGATGGAGCGCAGGTGAACCTTTTTGGTGGTGACCAAGGGAAAACCCTCGTGAAGGTCGAAGCGCATTTGGTGGCCAAACACGCTTTGCGTGCCCGTGCCCGTGCGGTCGGCCTTGGCCACGCCTTGGCTAACCACGTGTTGCATGAAATCTTCGTATTGGCGGCGGATGGGGCGCATAAAGGGTCGTTGGATGAAAATAACTTTGCCCCAAGTTTAAGCGGTGAACCCATCTTGCTGTGATTCACTTAGACTCCAATTTTGGCCCGTTGACTGGACGTCGTGTCTGGCGCAGACCCCATGTGTGTCTTTAAAATTTAGTAATGTGTGACTAAACTGTCATCTATGCCAACTACGCCATCTAGCCAACATAAAGATCTGCCAACGCCCCGAAGCGTTTATGACTCCTGTGATCCCGTGTACCTGCGCAAATTGCGGGAGGACGCTGGCGTAGATATCGTTGTCTTGGCGCGCACGGCTTGTTTGTCAGTGGCGCAAGTGCGCCAACTCGAAACCGATGACAACGAACACTTGTTTTACTCCGATGCCATCAAAAGGCAAGCCTATAAACGCTTGTTGATGATTTTGGGCGCAGAGCCGCCCAGCATCGAAGTGCCGCCTGATTTGCGTGATGTGGCTCAAGTGGCTGATGCGCATCTCAACACCTTGGATCAAATTGTGGCGATGAGCCACTTACCCGCCATGGAGCGATCCAGCGCAGAGGTGATGCGCTCGGGGTTTGCCAAACTCAAGGCGCACCAGGCATTTATAGGTGCGCTCTTCTTATTGGCAGGGGCTGTCGTTTTATTGGTCTGGCAGAGCCAACGCCCTCCTCAAGTCAAAAGTGTTGAGGCGGCCCCCATCACGACGGCTCCCATCACGGCCACGCCAGCCACGTCAGCGCCAGTCACAACAGCGCCAGTCACGGTGGCGTCATCCGACCCCCCGAAGTTGGTCGAGCCCGTGGTGACGCCCGCGTCAACTGCCGCTGCCAGCGTCCGTGACAAGCCCTTGGGGTGTGAATACGTCAACGAATCCATGCCCGAAATCACGCCGCACATCAAGGCCAAGGAAGGGCGCTATGTGTATTTGGTCAGTGGTGCAGATGCGCACGTGTGTTTGGTGGATGGCAACCAAAAGGCCACCGCTTTGCATTTGAAGTCGGGGGAGTCGCTCAGTGTGTATGGCGTGTCACCTTGGCAAGTCTCGAGCCCGCAGTTGTCAAAACTCCAGCTTTATTTTCAAGGGGGGCGGGTGTCATTGCCCGAAGCGTCTACCCGTGTGAAGTTGCTTGAAGCGCCTATTTCGAGATAAAGCGCATGTTTCACAAAATAAAGTTTGGGCAACCCGACCCCGCCAGCTCCACAGAAAAAACCATCATTGGTCAATCTGCGGTGGTGCTGGGCAACATTGTGTCGCAAGATTTGGTGCAGCTCAAAGGCCATGTGGTGGGCAACATCGATGTCAACGGCAGTCCTCAAGCCCAGTTGTCGGTGTTGTCAAAGGGCCATGTCGAGGGAGACATCAATGCGCAACAAGCCGTGGTCAACGGCGTGGTCAATGGCAACATTGAATCGACGGGACGCATCGAGCTCCATGCAGGCGCAGATGTCAAAGGCAATATCTCTTATGCCACGGTGGCCATTGAGCATGGGGCTAAGTTGTACGGCATGATGAGCAGCAAATCTGTTGACCCACCCTAAGGGGTCTTGGCCGCACCGCCCCGTTGAGTTAGCCCTTCAAGCTCTCGTCAAGCGGATGGGCTTTGGCGTGTTTCAAGCGCAAACGCACATGTAAGGCGCAAGCGGCAAAAAGCACGACACACAACACCACCTCCGCGAAAGCAAAGTATTGGCTTGGTGCTGCATCGCCCCAAGCACGCACCACACCTTCGGTGAAATACAGCCAAATCAACAAGCTCAACCAGCGGTAGGTGTACATGCGGTTTTTGAGTAAGCCCGTGAGCGGGAAGCACAAGGGCAACACCTTGAGCGCCAACAACGTGCCGCCAGGGCGCAAAGGCGCTAACCACAGTTCCCAAACCAAGCCCAGCACGATGAGTCCGAGCAGGCTTGAGACGGCTAAGAACCGTGTCAGCGTGACGTGGCGGAACGAAATTTCCTCAGGGGCAAGTGTGGGGTCGTGCATAGAAAGTGGGATGATTCAGTCCATGATTGTCCTGCATCTCCAGAATTTGATGGCGCGCATCGCGCGATTCCCTTGGCGCAACACGGCGCACACCTTGCGCCAACGTTTTCGGGACGACAGGTTGGGTCAAGCCGCTGGCAGTTTGACCTTCACCACAACCATTGCTTTGGTGCCATTGGTGACCGTGGCCTTGGCTGTGCTGACGGTGTTCCCCATGTTTGCGGATTTTCAAACTGTTTTGCAAAAGCGACTCATTGAGAGCTTGATGCCTGAGAACATTTCGCGCCAAGTTCTGGGTTACCTCACGCAGTTTGCCAGCCAGGCCAGCCGCTTAGGCGCTGCGGGTGTGACAGCCTTGTTGTTGTCGGCGTTGGCGTTGGTGTTCACGATTGACCGCACACTCAACGCTATCTGGCGGGTACGCAAACGTCGCCCATTTGCGCACAGCATGCTTTTGTATTGGACCGCGATCACCTTGGGTCCTTTGTTGATGGGCGCGAGCTTGGTCATGATGTCGCAATTGGTGGCGGCGTCTCGGGGTGCTGTGCCAAGTTTGGTGGGTAATTTGCGCTGGGTTTTCAGTGCGCTGGAATTTTTCTTGTTGGCCTGGGCGGTGAGTGCGCTTTACCGCTATGTGCCATACACCCAAGTGCGTTGGGGGCATGCCTTAGTGGGGGGCGTATGGGTGGCTGCGGCCACGGAAGTGGCGCGCAAAGTGTTGGTTTATTACTTTGGCCAAATGCCCACGTATTCTTTGATCTATGGGGCGTTTGCGACCGTGCCAATTTTGTTGGTGTGGATTTACTTGGCATGGTCTATCGTGCTCATCGGCGCGGTTTTGGTTGCTAACTTACCCAGTTTGTTGGCGGGAATTTCGCGCGACGGTCGCAGCGTGGGTTGGCGTTTCCAACTGGCGCTGGAAGTCTTGCAGCGTTTGCAAGTGGCGCGCAACACAGATGCGCATGGCGAGAGCCTCAGTGCTTTGTGTGAGCAGTTGGCACTCGACCCGTTGCAACTTGAAGATGTGTTGGCCACCTTGGTCGAGCTCGATTGGATCGCGCGCTTGAGCGAATCGGTGGATGCGCGGCAAACCCATGTCAAAGAAGCCCGTTATGTGCTGCTGGCCGACCCCCACCGCACCCCGCTGGCCCCACTGATGGAACGTTTGCTGTTGGTGCGAAGCCCTGAGGCGCGAGGGCTGTGGATGAAGTGGCAAGACCTGCGTTTGCACGATGTGATGTGAGTGGGCTTGTCAGAGGGCGGCCCTCTCAAGGCATGGTTTACACGGGGGATTCGATCAAGGCAGTCAGGCCATATTGGGCTATATTCAAAGCCCACTGGAGGAAACCACACTATGAAAGTCAGCGACATCCTGCGCGTCAAAGGCCAAAGCGGCGGCACTTTGTTCACCATCGACCCGACGCAGGCCTTGAGCGATGCCGTCAACATCATGGCGGAAAAAGACATGGGTTCGCTGTTGGTGATGGAGCATGGCAGCTTGGTGGGTTTGTTGACTTTTCGTGAAGTGATTCAAGCGCTCAGTCGCAACCAAGGCACTTTGGGCCATGTCACAGTGCGCGCCGCCATGGATGCGCAGCCGCTCACTTGCTCGCCAGACACCCTGATTGATGAGGTGCGTCGCATGATGTTGGGCAGCCATGCCCGCTACATGCCTGTGCTATCAGGGGGGCTTTTGGAAGGGGTGATCAGCTTTTACGACGTGGCCAAATCTGTGGTGGACAGCCAAAACTTCGAGAACCAGATGCTCAAGGCCTATATCAAAGACTGGCCAAGTGGCTCAGCCGAGGCTGAATCCAAGCAGGCCTAGTCGCCTCTGGGTGGTGGGATAATCTCACCCCATGAGCGGCAATACCTTAGGCACCCTTTTCACTGTCACCAACTTTGGTGAATCCCACGGCCCAGCCATTGGCTGCGTGATTGACGGTTGCCCTCCGGGCCTGTCCTTGTGCGAGGCAGACATCCAGCATGATTTGGACCGCCGTCGACCTGGCACCAGCCGTCATGTGACCCAACGCAACGAGCCCGACCAGGTGCAAATTCTCTCGGGCGTGTTCGAAGGCAAAACCACCGGCACACCGATTGCGCTGTTGATTCAAAACACCGACCAGCGCAGCAAAGACTACGGCAACCTCTTGCAGACTTTTCGTCCAGGGCACGCGGACTACACCTATTTCCAAAAGTTTGGCATCCGCGACCCCCGCGGTGGGGGACGATCATCGGCGCGTTTGACCGCACCGACGGTGGCGGCGGGGGCGGTGGCCAAGAAGTGGCTCCAAGAAAAATACGGCACCACGTTTCAGGGTTGCATGACGCAAATTGGCGAGCTGCCCATTCCGTTTGAGAGCTGGGCCCATGTGGGCCACAACCCGTTTTATGCGCCTTGCGCCGATGTGCAAGCGTTTGAAAACTACATGGACACCTTGCGCAAAGCGGGGGACTCCTGCGGCGCACGCATCCGTGTGGTGGCCAGTGGCATGCCTGTCGGCTTGGGTCAGCCGATTTACGACCGCTTAGATGCCCACATCGCCTACGCCATGATGGGCCTCAATGCCGTCAAAGGTGTAGAGATTGGTGCTGGTTTTGCCAGCGTCGCACAACGCGGCACCACGCATGGTGACTCACTCACCCCTGAGGGTTTTGCCACCAACAACTCTGGCGGTGTGTTGGGCGGCATCAGCACGGGACAAGACTTAGAGGTGAGCATTGCCATCAAACCCACCAGCTCCATCTTGAGCCCGCGTGACTCGATTGACCAAAACAGCCAGCCGACCGAGGTGGTGACCAAGGGACGCCATGACCCGTGCGTGGGCATCCGCGCCACGCCCATTGCTGAAGCGTTGTTGGCCTTGGTGGTGATGGACCATGCGCTGTTGCACCGTGCCCAATGCGGTGATGTGCAGGTGGCCATGCCCGCGATTGCAGGCCACATCTCTGGCCGAGCTGGCGCTTGATGGCCAGTCGCGCAGGTCTGCTTTGACATCGCCCACCCCAGCGGCGCGTTCAGGGCACGCGCCGTCACGCTTTCAACTCTTCCCCTTTGCAGCCTTGTCGGCCAGCTACTTTGCGCACATCGGGTTTTTCAACCCGTATTTGCCCCTGTGGCTCAAAGAGCTGGGTTTCTCCATCACTGTCATTGGTTTGCTCAATGCCGTGCAAGCGGCCACGCGGGTACTGGCCCCTTATTGCTGGGGTTGGCTGAGCGACCACACGGGCGATCGCGTCAAGCTGCTGCGCTTTTGCGCGGGGGCTGCCTTGGTGTGTTCAGCGGGCTTGATGGTGCCAGGGGGTGTGGTGTGGATGGCCTTGGTGTTGTTGTTCATGTTCATCCACACCAGCGCCATGATGCCCATGAGCGAGGCAGCCTTGGCCCATTTGGTCAGCACCGATACAGGCTTTGATTCACGCCGCTATGGCCGAGTGCGTTTGTGGGGGTCGCTCGGATTTTTGGTCACGGTGTTTGTGGCCGGCGCTTGGTTTGAAGTCCAAGGCATGGCGAGTTTTCCAATCTGGGCGGTGGGTTCCTTGTTGGCGTTGAATGTGAGCGTGTGGTGCTTGCCCAGTCGACAAGAGGTCGTCCACCACGACGAAGCCCGTCCCCCTGTGATGGTGGTGTTGCGCCAGCGCAAGGTGCAATGGTTTTTTGCCACCGTGTTTTTCCATGTGCTCTCACACATTGGCATTTATGTGTTTTTCTCCCTTTACTTGGACGAACTGGGCTACAGCAAAACCATGATTGGTGTGTTGTGGGCGGTATCGGTGGCGGCGGAGATTGTGTGGTTCTTCACACAAAGCCGTTGGCTGCCTGCCTTCAGTTTGTCGAGCTGGATGTTCATGTGTTCATGTGCCATGGTGTTGCGCATGGCTTTGACCACCTGGACAGCCGAATGGTTGTGGGCCTTGGTGTTTGCCCAAATCTTGCACGCCTTGACCTTTGCCACGCAGCACACCGCCTGTATTGCTTTGTTGTCGCACCACTTTCCTGGACGCTTGCGCGGCAGAGGGCAGGCCTTGTATGCCTCGATTGGCTATGGGGTTCCTGGGGTGCTGGGCGCCCTGGTGGGCGGCGCATTGAGTGACGCCTATGGCTTGTCGTCGGTGTATGCGTGTTCCATCGTGACAGCGGTGTTGGCTTGCGTGTGTGCCTGGCAATGCAAACGCCAGCACGCCAAGCTTTAACCAGGCGGCTTCATCCTGCGCGAGATCCAGTGGTTCAGCGGGCGCTCGACTTTTTCATGCAAGAACAAGCCAGTGCCGACGCAGCACATCCAGGCGAACAGGGTCAGTGCGAAGGCCGTGTCGGGATCGTAGAAATGACTTTTTTGCCACATGTCGCTGAACAGCACGATGACACCAAAGTGGGTCAAGAACAACACATACGCACTGTTGGAGAGTCGGTGGATCACCCGCTTGAGGGGTGTCCAGCGCACTTGACCCTTGGGTTTGATGACCAGCCAAATCGCTGTGAGCAGCGCCAATGACAGTCGGGTTCGGTATTCCAGCCACAAAGCGCCGAGCGCCATCACCGCCGTGAACCAAAAGAGTTGGGCATCCTCTGTGGAGCGCCTGGCCCCTGCAGCCAAAACACCCAAACCATAGGCCCCAAAGAAATAGAGGGCCCATATGTCGAGTTCATCGATGCGGTTGAATTGCCACATCGAGGCGGTGCACAACAAAACCACCACCCACGATAAAAGAAGAGACTGGCGACGGCCAAAAGCATGGCATAAAACGACCAGTAGGACATACAGCTGGAAATCGATGGCCACATACCAAACGCCACTGGCCAAGGCTTCGTAACCCAATACGTCATTTGCCAACATGCCATGCGCTAAAAATTGCCAAAACGTGGGGGACTGGGGCAACCAACTGGCTTGAATCGTGTCGCGGCTCACCGCGACGGCCAGGCTGATGAGGGTCAAGGCCAACAGATAGAAAGGCACCAAACGCAAATACCGCTTGCCAATGAGGCTCAGTGGTCGGGTGACGGGTGCGTGCATCAACGATTGCGCAGCCAAATAGCCGCCCATCACCAAAAACACCTGCACTGCCACCCGCGCGTTGAGGTACAGCCATTCCATCAAAGCTGGCCAAGCCAAGGTCATGGTGTCGGCCATGGGGCCATACGCCGAGAAGTGATGCCACACAATGAGTTGGGCAGCCACGGCTTTGAGCACGTCAACAGTGAGGGAGCGTTCTAGCAAACGAATTTATTTCAACAGGCGATCAGTCGTTGGGTTTGAACACCAGCAACAGGGGCGAGTGCACGCGTCCATCCGTGTCACGCGGCAAGATTTCGGTCTTGTCAATGGCTTTGAGCACGGCGTTGTCCCACGCAGGGTTGCCACTGGACTTGACCAGCTTTTTACTCACGATGGTGCCGTCAGGTGCGCAGCGCACCTCCACCTCGGCGGCGGGGTTGCCTGCGACCGAACTGGGATCGAAGGTGATGTTGGGCTTGATGCGGGCTCGGATGCGGCCTCCATAGCTGTCGGAGGGG
>JAVLFR010000097.1:0-6710 GCA_046052785.1 Limnohabitans sp.
TGACAAAGTTGCAGGTACCCAAAAATTCTTTGGCGAACTCAACCGCGTGGGCGTGACGGGCTTGATCGATCCAGGCGGCTTCAACATGGCGCCATCCGAATATGCCCCCCTGTTCAATGTGTGGCGCAATAACAAGTTGACTGTGCGGGTGAATTACAGTTACTTTGCACAAAAGCCGAACAAAGAATTTGAAGAGTTCAAGGAGTTGACGCAACTGTTGCCCATGAAATTTGGCGATGACATGTTGCGCTTCAATGGCATTGGCGAACGCGTGACTTTCAGCATGTACAACAACGACAAAGCCACACCCGCAGACCAAGCCAAGTTGTATGAGGTGGCACGCTGGGCGGCTCAAAATGGTTACACCCTCACCCAGCATTGGCAAGAAAATGCTTCGGCAGCCTCTTTGTTAGAAGTTTTTGAAAAGGTGAATCAAGAGTTCCCCATTGCCCAACTTCGCTGGTCTATTGCCCATTTAAATAACGGCACCGAGTCCACATTCAAACGTATGAAGGCCCTAGGTGTCGGCTGGGCCATGCAAGACGCGATGTATTTAGATGGTGACAAAGCACTGCATCGCCATGGCGAAAAGAACCTAGAGCGCATGCCGCCCATCAACACGGCACTCAAATTAGGCATCAAGGTTGGTGCTGGCACTGATGCCCATCGCGTTGCTGATTACAACCCGTTCATTGCATTGCGATGGATGTTGGATGGGAAATCGGCATCCGGCCGCAAGCTCAGGGGTGATGAAGAAATTCCAACGCGCATGCAAGCTTTAAAAATGTACACATCTGGCAGTGCTTGGTTGGCACATGATGAAGCCAAGCGCGGCACGCTGGAGATAGGAAAGCTAGCTGATCTAGCGGTATTGAGCGAGGACTACCTCACCGTACCGATTGAGAAAATGGCCAATATCCACTCCAAACTCACCATGGTGGGTGGAAAAATTGTGTACCAAGAAGCTGGTAAATAAAAATCAAAAAAGCACATTTGTGTCAGGACGAGTTGCGAACAACTTCAAGGCCTGTTAGTCAATTGAAATTTTTGCGGCTTGAATGACTTTGGACCACTTGTCTTGATCTCTCTTGGTCCACTGCATCACCTCCTCTGGGCTACCTGGATGCAGCTCTGTACCAGCCGCCTCAACTTTTTCAACCAACTTTGAATTTTTCAAGGCTTGATTGAGCGCTTTGTTAATTCGATCGCTCACATCTTTAGGTGTTGCAATCGGGGCATACATCGCATACCACGTGGCGTACTCAAACCCGGGCAATGCTGCTGACATGAGCGGCAGGTTTTTGGTCGCAGGCGAATGACTGGCCGAAGTCGCCGCCAAAATACGAACATAGCCTTTGTCCACTAAACCTTGCAAGGATGGCAAGCTGCTGAAAAGAACGCTGACCTGTCCTGAAATCAAATCATTGACCGCCGCAGAACTCCCTTTGTAGGGCACATGCAAGACATCGGTACCAGACAAAGACTTGAACATCTCCATTCCCAAATGTGCGGTACCACCCGTTCCAGCAGAGGCAAAACTGATCCGACCCGGATTAGCTTTGGCGTAGTCAACCAACTCTGAAACATTTTTCACCGGTAATTTGGCTGAAGAAACTAAAACATGGGGTGCGGTTGAGACTGTACCCACAGGTTTGAGCTTTGACACCAGTTCTGCACCGCCATGCTTACTCAGTAAGGGCTGTAACACCATGTTGCCAAATGCAGCCAACAGCAGCGTGTGGCCATCAGGTTCGGCACGCGCCACAGCACTGAGAGCAGGCACACCCATCGCACCTCCCATGTTTTCAACAGTCACCGATTGTTTAAGGTCATTCGATAAAACTTGCGCTAACTCTCGAGCTACTAAGTCAGCGGGCCCTCCTACAGCATATGGGACCAATAGGCGTATATTTTTCACAGGCCAGGTATCAGATTTTTGTGCCCAAACACTAGAAACCATGAACAGTGAGAGAAAGAGTCCTACGCCTCCTTTGAGAGAATGATTCATACTTGATCTTTTTCCAATCAAAATGCAATGACATGGCTTAATCCATGCGTCTTCATCGATGATGTTGAGCATATCCACCCGCCACCATTGGGCCAATCTCATGAGCGACAGGTCCAAGCGGACATTACTCACTTAATTTCAGGCAACTCAATAATCCGTAACCCAGCTGCTAAAGACTTATATGGCATTGAAATCAATACGCATCGCCAATATCATTGGCCTGAGCTTGAGTGTGTGGGGGTACACAATTTCTGCACAAACACTCAGCGAGCCAGAACTGGGATTTCGCATCATGGCTAACCGCCAGCAAGGCAATTGCATCACATGTCACCATGTGAGTGTGCTGTTAGATGCCAAAGGGATAGACGGTGCATCAGGCAAACAAGGCAACTTTGGCCCAGCGCTTGACGGCGTGGCCAATCGATATAGTTTGTCGCAGTTGCGTCAATGGGTCCTAGACGCTCGTCAGATCAACCCCAACACAAGAATGCCGCCTTTTGGAACACTAGAAGGCACCAACCAAGCCAGCCCACCACGGACTATCCTCAGCTTAGAAGAAATAGACCAAGTGGCAGCGGCCTTAGCCACTTTGCGCTAAAGTGCAAAAGTATGTTCTACGCAAAGACCTTGTTGGCTCGTCGTGATTGCCTCGCGCACTTTGGCTTAGGTGCAGTGGGGATATGTGGTGCTTCACATGCGTTGTCAGCAGTTGAGAGTCATTCACAAGCAGACTTACTCTCTCGCCAGCTAGACGCCAAGGGCATTGTTGTCACCCTCGCGCCTTTGGCAGACAACGGTAACGCCATACCCTTGCAATTCACAATCCAAGCGCCCTCAGGTCAATACTTGACCAATTTTGAAATCATTGCCCCTGAAAACCCCAACCCTGTCATCTTGCGGTTTAAGTTAGGGCAGGCGCAAACCAGGATGACTTTTAGCACCCGTATTCGTCTGGCCAAGACTCAGGACGTTTGGGTCTTAGCTCAGCTCAGCGATGGCACAAGCTTGGGAAAACCTACCCACACGGTAGTGACTGCCACGGCCTGCTTTGACGAAACCTAAATTTATGACGCAAACGCTCGACGTGCCAGTTCGTCTTTCACTGTCTAGGCCTGTTCGGTCGAACTCAGAGGTGGAAGTTCGTTTAATGCTAGGGCATGTCATGGAAACAGGATTTCGACACGACAGCTCAGGTGTGCAAGTGGCTAAAGATATTTTGCAATTTGTCAAAGTGCACGTGGACGACACACTGATCTTTGAGGCCGAATTAGGCACGGGCATGGCTGCCAATCCGATGTTCTTTTTTTCGTTCACCATGCCACCTCAAGCAACTGACATGGTAGTGAGCTGGGCTGACCACCAAGGCCGCTCAGGCCAAATGCGCCGACCCTTGACGTACCGCTAAGCAATATGCATTTCTCCTTCATCTGGCCATGCTTACTGAGCTTGGGCTTGTATCTCATCGTAGCTACACCACTGAGGGCACAAGTCCTGCAAAGCGGTCAACTTTTTTTATCGCCGCAGCTGCAAGCCATGCAACAAGACGCGGATGCCAACCCAGTTTCACTTTGGATTGAGAAAGGCCAATCCTTGTGGCGTGACAACTGCCAAAGCTGCCACAACACCCCCCAAACCTTGCGCACCTCAGCGGCTGAGCACCCACGCTTGATTACCCATCTCAGCAGCTCACGTTTAATCAACTTAGAAGATCAAATCAACCTATGTCGGCAACGTGTAGGTCAGCATCCCAAAGGGTTGGAAGATGACGACACACTCTCGCTCAGTGCCCTGTTGCACAGCGTTGCCAAGGGGCAAAAAATTCATGCGCATGCGCCAGTTGATGACATCGGACAGCAGCGCTGGCAGGACGAGTTGTCGCAGGGCGCTCAACTGTATGCCACCCGTATGGGTCGACTGAATTTGGCATGTGTGCATTGCCACGATGACAAAGTCGGAGCAAACCTTCGTTCTGAAGTGATCAGCCCAGGCCATCCCACGGGGTTCCCTATCTACCGCTTGAATTGGCAAAACATGGGGTCAATAGACCGTCGCTTGCGTGCCTGCTATTCAGGTGTTCAAGCCAATTTGCCAGCTCCAGGAAGCATCAAATTAAGGCAGCTAGAGCTTTTCATGAAAGTGCGCGCCAATGGCATGACGCTGGACGGCCCATCCATTCGTCGTTGAGCTGAGCTGGCATAGCCAAGGCCTGCGACAGGCCTTGGCTGTTTGATCGTCTATACCAACGTCAAACCATGTTTGCGCAACGGCAAGTCACGCTGTGGCTGGCCAGTGGCTGCGTAAATCGCATTGAGAACAGCAGGGCCTACGACGCAAATGGTAGGTTCACCCACGCCGCCCCAGAAGTCGCCAGTGGGCACCAAAACGGTTTCGACCTTTGGCGTTTCCTTCAGGCGCATGAGCGGGTAGGTATCAAAGTTACGCTCTTTTATGCGCCCCTTCTCCACTGTGTTTTCACCCAAAAATACACCCGACAATCCCATCACCACTGAGCCCTCAATTTGAGCACGCACTTGCGCAGGGTTGACCACATGACCTGAGTTCAAGGCAAACACCATCCGATGAATTTTGACCTCACCCTTGGGTGACACCGACACTTCAGCTGTCGCAGCAGAGTAGCTGGCGTAACCCATAAATTGCGCAATACCGCGAAACACACCCGGTGGCAGTGGCTTGCCCCAATCGCCCGCTTCAGCCGCAGCATTGAGCACGCCCAAATGCTTGGGATAGTTCTTCATCAAAGCACGGCGAAACTCCAAGGAATCTTTACCTGCAGCGCGAGCGCACTCTTCTAAGAAGCACTCCATGTAAATACCGTTTTGATTGGTGTTCACGCCTCGCCACGGACCAACCGGTACATGGGTGTTGCGCATTACATATTCGGTCAACAAATTCGGGAAGGTGTAACCCAGTTGGGCATCCCCAGCTTCCTCCCAAAACCCTTGCATCTGACGCACATCTTTGTTATTTTTGATGGCCATAGGTGCCAACAAGGCATTCAAAGACTGCCCCGACACACGCACATGAAACGCCGTCATGTTGCCCTTTTCGTCAATGCCAGCTGACATTTTGGCCATTGAGATTGGACGGTAAAAGTCTTGAGTCATGTCTTCTTCACGACTCCAAATCAGTTTGATCGGTTTGCCTGGAAACTTTTTGGCCACCTGCGCGGCCTGATTGACATATTCTTGTTGTCCCCCACGACGCCCCAAGCCTCCACCCAAGTCCATCTTGTACACATCACATTGCGCAAGCGGAAATCCTGTGGCCTCTGCTAGGGTCGCCAAGGAAGCTTCGGCACTTTGAGTGGGCACCCAAGCCTCTGCACGATTGCCTGTGATGCGCACAGTACAGTTCATGGGCTCCATCGTGGCATGCGCCAAGAAGGGGCTGGTGTAAGTGGCCTCAACTTTCTTAGCGGCTTGCGCAATCGCAGCTGGCGCATCGCCTTCTTTGCGTTGCCAGAAGTCACCATTGGCCGTCAACCCTTCGCGCAGCATGGCGTCGATGGTGGCGCTGGAGGTATTGGCATTCACCCCATCGTCCCACACCACAGGCAACTCGGCTAAAGCCGTCTTAGCACGCCAAAAAGTGTCAGCCACCACAGCCAAAGTACTGTCGTTGATCTTGACCACGCCTTTGACGCCACGCATCTTGGCGATCTTGCTTTCGTTGTAGCTCACCAACTTGCCACCAAATACAGGGCTTTGCATCACGGCAGCATTGAGCATTCCGGGCAACTGCAAATCAATACTGAAAACTTTACGTCCGTCGACTTTGTCAGCCGTGTCCAAACGACGCATCGACTTACCAGCAATACGCCACTGGCTGGGCTTCTTTAAGGTGATCTTGGTTGGGTCAGGCAGTGTGAGTTTGCCCGCGTCGTCAGCTACTTTGCCATAGCTCAGCGTACGACCCGAGATAGCGTGCGTGATCATGCCTTCTTTAGTCATGACTTCAGCCACAGGGACATTCCAGCGATTGGCTGCCGCTTGCATCAGCATCAGGCGTGCCGTGGCACCACCGCGGCGCACATAGTCGTGTGAGCCACGAATACCGCGACTACCGCCTGTGGACATATCGCCCCAGGCACGCTTGCGGGCCAAACTTTGACCCGGTGTGGGCATTTCTGTGGTGACTTTAGACCAATCGCAATCCAACTCTTCGGCGACCAATTGGGCCAAACCCGTGCGTGTGCCCTGCCCCATTTCAGAGCGAGCAATCCGAATAACGACGGTGTCATCAGGCTTGACCACGACCCAAATATTGATTTCATTGGGCGTGAGAGTCGTGTAGGCAGCCTGTGCCAAGGCATCGGGTGAAAAGCTGAGTCCCAGAGCCAAGCCACTGCCAACTGCGGCAGAACTCAGCAAAAAGTGGCGACGCGAAGTGTCAAGTTTGTAGGTATTTGTCATGTTGTTTTCCATCAAGCTTGAGCGTTGGCGTCAACTGACTCGTAAGTCGCCAAAACGTCACCCAATTTCATTTGGCCTGCAGCCACATGAATGGCATCACGAATTCGTTGATACGTCCCACAGCGACAGATATTACTCATCGCTTCGTCAATGTCAGCATCTGTGGGCTTGGGGATTCTTGAAAGCAATGCCGCCGCTGCCATCACTTGGCCTGACTGGCAATACCCGCACTGGGGCACATCTAATTCAGCCCATGGGCTGAATTAGAT
>JAVLFR010000098.1:0-5297 GCA_046052785.1 Limnohabitans sp.
CGGCAGCGTCAGATGTGTATAAGAGACAGCTTTGAAGGTGAGCAAACGCGATTGTTCGATCATGATGCGCGCGTTGGCAATGCGCTCGTGCCACACGCCCTGCGCAGACAAAGGTTTGCCAAAGGCCACGCGGCTGTTGAGGCGTTGACACATCATTTCTAGCGCGCGTTCTGCTGCGCCAATCGAACGCATACAGTGGTGAATACGGCCTGGCCCCAAGCGGCCTTGGGCAATCTCAAAACCACGGCCTTCGCCAAGCAGCAGGTTGTCGACGGGCACACGGACGTTGGTGAGGCTCACTTCCATGTGCCCGTGGGGTGCGTCGTCATAACCAAACACACTCAAAGGCCGAACTACTTTCACGCCAGGGGCGTGGGCGGGCACCACCACCATGCTTTGTTGGGCGTGCTTGGGTGCATCAGGGTCGGTTTTACCCATCACGATGTAGACCGCGCAACGTGGGTCGCCCGCACCAGAGCTCCACCACTTGGTGCCGTTGATCACGTATTCATTGCCTTCGCGCACGATGCTGCATTGGATGTTGGTGGCGTCAGACGAAGCCACAGCGGGTTCGGTCATCAAAAAGGCCGAACGAATTTCACCCCGCAGCAGGGGTTCAAGCCATTGCACTTTGAGCGCTTCACTGGCGTAGCGTTCGAATGTTTCCATATTTCCTGTATCGGGCGCGGAGGAGTTGAACACCTCCGCCGCAAACGACACGCGCCCCATGATTTCGCACAAGGGCGCGTATTCCAAGTTGCTCAAACCATCGGGCACACGTGGGCTTTTCGGAATAAACAAATTCCACAAACCTGCGGCGCGGGCTTTGGGCTTGAGTTCTTCAACCAGTTGGGTGGGCAGCCACGCATTGCCCTTGGCACGGTTGGCAGCAATTTCTTCAGCAAAATGCCGTTCGTTGGGGTAGATGTGCGCGTCCATGAAGGCCAGCAGGCGTGCTTGGAGATCTTTGACTTTGTCGCTGTGATCGAAGTTCATGTTGTTTTTCCTTGGCTCTTTTGTTTTATTTAGGCTTGCTGTGCAAATTGCCACGCCAACTTCGCCATCGGGCGAGCGCCCGCGCCATTGGCTTTGGCCTCATCACTCGAAGCCGTGCCAGCTTCAACGCGTTTGGCGATGCCTTGCAAGATGGCCGCAATGCGAAACATGTTGTAGGCGAGGTAAAAGTTCCAGTCAGCTTTGAGATCGGCTGGCGTGGTCCATCCTGTGAGGTCGCAATAGCGATGGATGTTCTCGCTTTCGCTGGGAATGCCGAGAGCCTTCAGGTCTACGCCGCCAATGCCGCGGAAGGTGCCAGGCGGAATATGCCAACCCATGCACAAATAACTGAAGTCAGCCAAAGGATGGCCCAGCGTTGACAATTCCCAATCGAGCACGGCCAAGACCCGAGGCTCAGTGGGATGAAACATCAAGTTGTCGTGGCGGTAGTCGCCATGCACGATGCTCACTTTGCTGGCGTCTTGTGCGCTGGCTGGCATGTGGGCGGGGAGCCACGACATCAGTTGCTCCATTTCAGCAATGGGTTGTGTGACGGAGGCCAGGTATTGTTTGCTCCAGCGGCCAATTTGGCGTTCAAAGTAATTTCCCGGCCGCCCGTAGTTGTCGAGTCCGCGCTCGGCAAACTTCACGGTGTGAAGGGCCGCGATGACTCGGTTCATTTCATCGTAGATGGCCGCGCGGTCGGTATTGAGCATGCCTGGCAGGGTTTGGTCCCATAGCACGCGGCCCGGAACAAACTCCATCACATAGAAGGCCCGCCCGATGATGGACTCGTCCTCGCACAGCACATGCATTTGGGGCACGGGCACAGCGGTGCCGTGCAGGCCTTGCATCACCTTGAACTCGCGCTCAATGGCGTGCGCTGAGGGCAGGAGCTTGGCCACAGGACCTGGTTTGGTGCGCAGTACGTAACTGCGTTGCGGCGTGAGGATTTGGTAGGTGGGGTTGGATTGCCCCCCCTTGAACGGCTCAAGCGTGAGCGGTCCCACAAAGCCCGGTAGATGGTCGTGCAGCCAATTGGCCAGGGCGTGGGTGTCCACGCTTTGCTTGGCGGGCATGGACTGGGAGGCGTTGGCGTCTTCCCGCGTCATGCTTGGGCGCCGCTCAGTGGTCGGCTTCGCTGATCTGGAGCAAAGCGGCGCGATTGCGAATGACCAAACCGCCCGGCTCGATGCGAATGGCATTCTCGCGCTCCATGGCTTTGAGCTCTTGGTTCACACGCTGACGCGAGGCACCCAACAGTTGGGCGAGTTCTTCTTGGGCCAAATGCAAGCCAATACGAACTTCTTGGCCGTTGTTGAGGCAGGGCACACCATAGCTGCGTGCCAAGTGAAGCAGTTGTTTGGCCAAGCGCGAACGCAAGGGCAGGGTGTTGAGGTCTTCCACCAAACCAAAAAGCTGACGAATGCGACGCGCCTGCAAGCGCAACATGGCCTCGTAAAACTCCACATGCTGGCTGAGAATTTTTTGAAAGTCTGCCTTGGCCACGCACAAAATCGTGGTCTCTCCGTGCGCGTACACATCGTGTGTGCGACGGTCCCCGTCCAGAATCGCGACATCCCCAAACCAAATGCCTGGCTCGACGTATGTGAAGGTGATTTGTTTGCCCGAGAGCGAGGTCGAGCTCACCCGCACTGCACCCCGCGCGCAGGCCATCCACTCTTCGGCTGGGTCGCCGCGAGCAGCGATCAAGTCGCTGTCTTTGCATCGTTTGACGTAAGCGCATCGAAGAATATCGTGTCGAAGTGAAGGAGAAAGTGATGAGAACCAACGCCCTGCGTTGATGGCCTCGCGTTCTTCGATGTTAAGAATAGGATCGTCCATAGCCTGTCTTTTGTGTGACCTGAATTTGAAAGTTTGTCACACGCGAGACCTATCGAATGGGTCTTGCGCGTTTGATGAATCGTGGTCGGTTTGAATTGAAATCTCAGCGACGAACTTGTAATGCGCCAGGATTCACGATGTGGGTTGGCGTGCCTTTGATGAAGTTCAACACATTGTCAAAAGCGGTGCCGAAATACAACTCGTAGCTGTCTTGTTCGACATAGCCAATGTGTGGGGTACAAATACAGTTTTCCAAACGCAACAGTGCATGACCTTGCATGATGGGTTCGCTTTCAAAGACATCAACGGCCGCCATGCCGGGGCGACCTCGGTTAAGGGCAGTGATCAGCGCGTCGGGTTCAATCAGTTCTGCGCGTGAAGTGTTCACCAACAGCGCTGTGGGTTTCATGCGAGCCAAATCGGCTGGTTTGACGATGCTGCGTGTGGCGTCTACCAAACGCAAGTGAAGCGTCAAAACGTCTGACTCTTCAAAGAACGCCTCGCGAGACGCGGCAACGGTTAAGCCATCCTGACTGGCGCGTGCGCGGGAGGCTTCGCTGCCCCAGACCATCACACGCATGCCAAATGCTTTGCCAAAGCGGGCCAACAATTCGCCCGTCTTGCCATACCCCCAGATGCCTAGTGTTTTACCGAACAAGACCTGTCCGAGGCCAAAGTTGGTGGGCATCGAGCCAGCTTTGAGGCCCGACTGTTGCCAGGCGCCGTGCTTGAGGTTGCTGATGTATTGCGGCAGACGACGCATGGCGGCCATGATCAACGCCCAGGTCAATTCGGCAGGGGCCACGGGTGAGCCAAAACCTTCGGCGACGGCAATGCCACGTTCGGTGCAGGCCGCCACATCAATATGGCTGCCCACTTTTCCAGTTTGTGAAATCAGCTTGAGCTTGGGAAGCTTTTCCAACAGCTGTTTTGTCAGCTGTGTACGTTCACGGATCAGCACCAGCACTTCGGCATCTTTGAGCCTGACCGATAACTGGCCAACACCTTTAATTGTGTTGGTGAAAACCTTGGCTGGATAAGCTTCTAATTTGGACGCGCAAGCCAGTTTGCGCACGACATCTTGGTAGTCGTCGAGGATGACAATATTCATCCCCTAATTGTGCCTTGTGAAAGGCAGGTCAGTGACGATTTTCTAATTCGGCCAAGCGGTCAAGCTCTGCGCAGACGTCAGCCATGCGGCCTGAAATGACCATGCGGCCTGCATTGGCGCGGTTGTGTTGTGCTTCCATGACGCGGGCAACGCGCAAAGGCACGGGGGGACGTGTGCTTTGCAAAGATTGGGCGGGCATGAAGCCGCGCACGACATTTTGCAGAGGGTTTAGCAGGCGGTAGGCGCCAAAAAGTGCGAGGCTCATGGTCTGGGTACTTTCTTTACATCATCATGGTGTTACGGATCAGGCCAACGGCCAAACCCTCAATTTCGAAAGGCTCGCCGGGCTCGACCACAATGGTTTTGAAGTCGGGGTTTTCGGCAAGTAATTCAATGTGGTCGGCGGTTTTGCGAAAGCGTTTGACGGTCACGTCTTCGCCTAAACGGGCCACCACAATTTGACCGTTCTTGGCGTCGCGGGTGGACTGAACTGCCAGCAAATCGCCATCCATGATGCCCGCGTCGCGCATCGACATGCCTCGCACACGCAGCAGGTAATCGGGCTTGCGCTGAAAGAGGCTGCTTTCGACAAAATAGGTTTGATCCACATGCTCTTGCGCCAAGATGGGAGAGCCTGCAGCCACACGGCCGACCAAAGGCAAGGAAAAACCAGAAGGCAAGGCACCAAAGATGCTCTCAGAGTGACTGCGTGGGTGGCCGCCTTTGAGGCGAATGCCGCGTGAGGTGCCGCTGACGAGCTCAATGGCGCCTTTGCGGGCCAAGGCTTGCAAATGCTCCTCGGCAGCATTGGCTGACTTGAAGCCCAGTTCTGCTGCAATTTCGGCTCGGGTGGGTGGCGACCCCGTGTTGGCAATGGCAGATTGGATCAACTCCAAAATTTGCTGTTGGCGGGCGGTCAGTTTGGGCATTTCAATCATCGTTGGGACTCCTGCACAATGTGTGTTGGGGTGTGGGGCTGTTTGCACATCCAGTAACTGTATTTTTAACCAGCTTTTTAGGTTTGACAAGCCATGCATGCAAAAAAAATTCAAAAAATCGTTGTTTTAGCCACAGGTGGGACGATTGCGGGCCTGTGTGTCAACGCAGTCAAGCCTCAAAACTACACAGCGGCCCTAGTGGGCGTGGCCGATTTGCTTGAAAGTGTCGTCACTGAAGGCATGACGCTGCTGAATGAGCAAGTCGCCCAAATCGACAGCAAAGACATGTCGTTTTCCATTTGGCAGCAGCTGTTGGCGCGCTTGGCGCATTGGCTAGCCCAAGAGGAGGTTCAAGGTGTGGTCATCACCCACGGAACAGACACCCAGGAAGCTGTCTATTATAAAAA
>JAVLFR010000099.1:0-4994 GCA_046052785.1 Limnohabitans sp.
CTAGCCAGAGCAGCGGCAGGCTGGCTTCATCCGCTCCCAAGTACTTGTAGATGGGGCTCATATTGGCTTGCTGTAGGCCAAAGCTGTATTGGATGCCGAAGAATCCAAAGTTCATGCTCAGAATTTGCCAAAACGACAAATGCGGCTTGAGGTAGGTGCTCATTTTTGAATCCAAGCGCAAGCGTAGGGTGGAAGTTGTAGGCCTTTGAGGTCAATGGTCTTGCCGGAAATTAAATCAATGCAATGTGTCATGCACTGTTGCGATACGTTAGAAGCAGGCATGAGGACTTGAGTTTGGCTGGAGAAATTAAATAAGCCAAGCACATGTGTGCCACGCTTGAGCCCCAGCACAGATGTTGTACCTGTGTGCCAAACACTCAGTGTGTGTTGTGCATTCAAGACGGCGTGCTGCTGCTTGGCCCGAATGAAATCGCGCAGTGAGGCAAAAATTTGACCTTCTGTCGTTGCCATGTTGTAGCGATTCGCAAAGCCAAGTTCATCAAACGTAGGACGATGCAACTCACGTCCGTCAGGCCCTTGGCGTAGAGCAACTTCTTGCGCCGATAGATTGCCTTGGCCCCACTCGTCCCCCATGTAGATGAGCGGCAAGCCACCCACAAACAACGACAGCGAATGCATCAAAATAAAACGCGATTGCGCGTCATTTAGTTCGGCGGGCGACTGCGCTGTCGTTAAACCAACCAGCGCAGCAGTCATACCGTTGGTGCCGTGTACAACGCAAGGGTCGCTGGCTTGAAACGCTGTACCTTGTGCATAACTGTCAGCTACTTCGCCAGCAAAAAACTGTGAAGCATGCAGCAAACGTGCGCGCTGATCGGCGCCGCGTGCATCCATCTCGGGACGCAACACATTCCAGCCAATGTCGTCATGGCAACGCACGTAGGTCATCCATGCACACCCATCAGGCAGGGCAGGGGTGTGCGACAGCACGTCTTGAATAATTTGTGTATCTTGTTCTGCCAGGGCTACCCAACTGGCCGACATGAGACTGGAGTGATAGGCCACATGGCACTCGGGGCCCTGCGTCGCACCCAAACCAAAGTAAGGTGGCAGCTCTTGTGTGGGCATGATGGCCTCAGCCTTAAGCAAGACGCCTGGTGCGGCAATGTTGGTCAGGCAGCGCAAAGCTTGCAAAATCCAATGCACTTCGGGTTGATTCATGCAGTTGGTGCCAGGTCGTTTCCACAAGAAACCAGTGGAATCCAATCGGAACGCTTCTACGCCTAAGTTGGCCAGCTGTAGAAGCCACTGCGCCATCCCTTCAAACACCTCGGGTTGGGTGTAATTTAAATCCCACTGATACGGATAGAACGTGGTCCATGCCCAAGCCTTCACTTCTGGAATGAATGTAAAGTTACCAGGGGCTGTGTTGGGAAAAATTTGATTCAGATGTTTTTCGTGCGCAGCCACTTCCTCGGGTGTCTGTGCCCAATGGAAATACGACTTGAAATGTGCATCGCCCTCTCGGGCTTTCAGAGCCCATTTGTGTTCGTGCGAGACGTGGTTCAACACAAAGTCACTGCACAAGCTAATGCCTGCGGCACGCAGCGCTTTGGTCAGTGTTTGCAAATCGCGGTTACTGCCCAACGCTGGGTCCACTTCGTCATAGCTGGCTACGGCAAAACCACCATCGTTAGGTGGTGTGCCGGGCTTGAGGAATGGCAACAGGTGCAAGTAGGTCACGCCCAGTTCTTGCAAATGAGGAATGCGCTCACGTACGCCAGACAAGCTACCCGCAAATTTGTCGGTGTAAGCGCAATAGCCCAGAGAGCCATTCAAATGCCAGTTGGGCTGAGAGGCGCGCTGCAAATCTAGGGCCCACAAATCATCTGGGCGCGCAAGCGCGAGTTGAATTGACTGAACCACAACTTGGGTCAGCCAGTTTGAGAAATTGTCATTGCAGCCGTACAGACGTGCCAGCCTGTCTTGCAACACGGAAAATTCGGTGTTTAAGCGTTCGCGCAGCACAGCAGCGCGAGCGGCGTGGGCTTGTTCAAGCAGCTCAGTAATACGAGCTGGAAGATGAGCCAGTCCTGAAGTGACGGGACGATCTTCGATAAAAGACATGGTGTTCACAATTCGGTAAGAGATGCGCTGAACCTTGTGGGTTCGGCGCAATGGATTCTCAATTGAAGCACCCAAGCCACTGACGTGACTTGGGTGTGTGTAGAGTTTTTAGAACTCGTACTTCAAAGTTGCTTTTGCGCTGCGACCTGCAAGTGCGCGAGCGGCATGACCGTCACCTTCAACTTCAGTGAATGCTAACTTGTTGAATGCGTTATTGACGCTCAAGATGGCTGAAGCTTGCTTGTTGATGCGATAGTTTGCGAACAAGTTTGTGATCATGTAGCCATCCATCGTGATGGTGTTGGCATCATCACCATACGACTTGCCAGAACCAATGAAGGCTGCTCCAAACTCGAGGTCACCAGTGCGGTAAGAGGGGGACAACGCATACACCAAGTCAGATTGGCGACGTGGTTTTTTGCCCACCTCTGCTGCAGTCAAAGAGCTTTTGATCTTTGCGTCTGTGATGGTTGCACCAGCGCTCAAACGGAATGCGCCAGAACGGTAACCTGCTTCCAGTTCGAAACCTTTGGCCTCATAGCCGTTGGTTGTGAACTTTTGCGTTGTTGCTTCATAGTTTGATTCGTCGGTTTGAGCCATGAAGAAGGTACCAAACAAGCTCAAATTGCCTTCACGATGTTTCACACCGAATTCTTGTTGTTGCAAGCGGTTGAAAGAGACAGGTTTGCTTCCGTTCAATGCGCCGGCAGTTCCGTAAAGCAAACGGTCAGCGGCAAAGTTGTAGCCATCGCTGATGCGACCATACAAAGCGGTATCTTTTGTCATGGCGTAGTTTGCGCCAGCAGAATAAGACATCTTGTTTTGCTTGTAGTTCACAGTGTCTGCTGAGCCTGCATCCCATGAAGCCGCTGACAGTGCTGTTGCGTTGGTTGGTGTGCTGCCTTTGAAGGATTGTCCAGTTGCAGACATGCTGTTTTGACGCACGCTACCTTCAACTGTCAACTTATCTTTTTCCCAGTTTAATGCTGCATATGGCGCAGTCACGTTGTATTTCACGTCATATGTACGTGAGCAGCAACCGCCCCATGTGTTCCAACCGCTAGAGACTGGCGCTGACCAAGTGCCATTTGTTCCAACGGTGTATTGGTTCCAGAACCAAGTTTGTCCAAGGTTTTGTGAGCCTGTGAATAAGCCACCTGTAAAGACAGATTTACCACCATTCAAGTCAAAAGATTTGGATGCCTTCAAGTCGTTGAACATGTTGTCCATGTTGTCCAATGACGTGTTGAACATCGTGCCTGTGAATGCACCGCCAGCGCCGTTACCGTTGTCTGCTGGGAACATGCCAATAAAGCGACCACCATTGGTACTTTTGCGCATTCTTTCTTCCACTGTCCAGCCGTTGTCTAGGTTTAGCTTCGCTTCCAAGCCAATTGAGCGGCTGGTCACGTGCAAACCATTTGCAGGATTGCTCGTCACCTGATTCCCATTGCGGTCAATCGTTGTGTCGCGGGTGATATTGGGGTTGATGAAAAATGCATTGCGTGGATCAACACCTGCAATTGTTTGTATTTTTCCGTTTGACAGACGTGTTGGCACAGGCAAGATGGTGGGAGTCTTGTCGTCCAAGTTTTTGAAGTTCACGCGGACATAGCTCCCTTTGTCAAATTCTTTGGTGACACTGGCTTTTAGCTGCCCGCCATCTTGTGAGTTAAAGCCTGTGTTGTAGGGTGCGCCTTCGCCTTGACGCATAAAGCCACCCATATTGAAGTAGGTGTCGCTGCCCATTGCACTACCGAAGTTAAAGTCATAGCGGTTAAGGCGCGAACCCAAACCAGTTGTGACGCCTACAGCGTTGCCAACATCACGGCCAGTTTTACTGACGAAGTTAATGATCGCACCAGGTGCATTGCTGGCTAATGTTGATGCGCTACCGCCTCGCACCACTTCGACACGGTCTGTGGTGAAGTCTGTACGTAAGAACTGGTCAGGTGTACCAAATGCGATATCACCAAACAGCAAGATCGGCAGACCGTCTTCTTGCATTTGCACATAGCGGCTACCACCTGCTGAAACTGGCGCGCCACGAACTGTGATGTTTGCATTACCTTCGCCGCCTGATGATTCAGAGCGAATGCCAGGAACTGATCGCAAGATTTCAGCTGCGCTGGTAGCGCCGCTGCGCATGATGGCCTCTTCGCCAACCGATGTGACGGAGTCGCTTGACTTCATCTTGGTGCGACCCGTTGGTGAGGCTGTCACAACGACTTCATCGAGGTTTAAGTTTTGGGCATAAACAGCACCAATTTGCAAAGCTGCCAACGAGGCTGCGACTGCAATCGTTTTAGGACTGATTTTCTTATGGTTTGTTTTCACAAACGTCTCCTTTACAAGTTGATAGAACTCCAGTTTTGCTAGTTTTTTAGCTGGCTGGAGAGGTGACTCTTTGTCGTGCCTTGGATGCATTGCAATGAGTAAGTGGAATTTTGTTTTTATTTGCAATCGTTTGCAAGAATATTTATTCTTTTTTCAGGGATTGCTCTAAAAGATTAATTTAAAAAATATTTCTATCTTGTTGATTTTCTTTAATAAATCTTCAAAAACTGGGACTTTCCCTAGTGTCATGAGCATGCAACAAAATAATTTTGACAGCAAGGGTTTGCACCAATGCCGTGTAAATTTTCGTGAAATTAGAATTGCAAACGATTGCAAAAAGATTAATTAGTCTATTGCAGTAATTGATAACCAGGAGCCACACACACATGAAAGACTACGCCAGTCAACAACGCAATCCAGGCAAGCATGTTGTCGGATTGAGCCTGGTGGTTTTGTTGCACATCATTTTGTTTTGGGCGATCAGCTCTGGCTTGGCCAAGAAGTTCGTCAAAGCGGTCAAGGGGCCCGTTGAGGCTCAACTGATTGAAGATGCCAAGCCCGACATTCCC
>JAVLFR010000100.1:0-1907 GCA_046052785.1 Limnohabitans sp.
AAATGATCGCCAAGGGCCACGACTTTCGCCGCGTCACCTTGGTCGCCGCACTCAACACCGACGGGGCTTTGTTCTCCAGCGACTTCCGTGCGCCCGAGCGTTTGTTCAGCCTGCTCATGCAAGCGGCTGGGCGGGCGGGGCGAGACGCCAGCATGCACTTATCCAGCCCTTGCGAAATGTGGGTGCAAAGCCATCACCCCATGCACCCGCTGTTTGAAGCCCTCAAGCAGCACGACTACCCCGCCTTTGCCCAGCAACAGCTCACAGAACGCGAACAAGCCACCTTGCCACCCTTTAGCTTTCAAGCGCTGGTGCGCGCCGAAGCTCGCAGCCAACAAGCCGCACAAGATTTCTTGACAGCCGCACGCGATGCGGGCGCAGCCTTGGCCGATGAACTGTTGGTGGATGTGTACCCTGCCGTGCCCATGACGATTCAGCGGCTGGCCAACATCGAACGCGCACAAATGCTGATCGAATGCACCTCGCGCAAAGCGTTGCAACATTTCTTAGCGCATTGGCAAGCAGATTTGCACACCCTACGCAGCGCCCATCGGCAGGTCATGAGATGGGCCGTGGATGTGGACCCGCTGGCGATTTAAAACTCACCCGTGCAGCAACGCCACAGCCCCTGAGAAGGTCAAAAACGCCGCCGCTGTGGTCACCAAAATAATCATGGCAATGCGCCCTGTGTCTGCGCCAAATCGCTCGGACAACAAAGCCACATTGCTGGCACTCGGCAGCGCGGCCACCAACACCACCACCACCATGGTGAAGCGCTCAATCACAAACCCCATTTGCACGGCAGAGGCCAACACCAGCAGCACCAACACAGGGTGCAAGATCAATTTAAAGAAAGCCACGGGCAAAAAGTCGCGCCACAAAATAGCGGGGTGCGCGCTTTCTTTCACGCGAATTTGCGAGCGCGCCAGCACCGCACCAATGGTGAACAAGGCCACAGGCGAGGCGGCATCAGCCAACAAACCCACGGTTTTGGCAAACGGCCCAATCAACTCATAGTCCATGGCCGAAGAGGCCGCCCCTAAGCAAATCGCCCAAGGCATGGGATTGGTCAACACCCCTTTGAGGGCGCTCTTGGCAGCGCGGCTAGCGCCGTGCTCATCGGCGCCATCCAAACGCGACAAAGCGATGCACAGGGATGTGGTGATGACCATGTCCACCACGATGGTCACGATGGCAGGGCCTGCGGCCGATGTGCCGAGCAAGGCCACCAGCAAAGGCACGCCCATGAAACCCGTGTTGGGAAACGCCCCCACCAACGCCCCAAACGACGCATCGTTCCAGCCAATGCGACGGTTCATGCTGACCGCCACCACAAACCCCACCATCAGCAAGGCACACAACAGGTAGGCGAAGAACAGGGTGGCATCGAGCAGTTGCACGATGGGCGTGCTCGCGCCAAAGCGATACAACATACAGGGCAGCGCAAAAAACAGCACAAAGCCGTTCAGGCCAGGTATCGCGTCGAGCGGCAACATGCGGCGATGTGCCGCCACAAAGCCCGCCAACACCAGCGCGAAGAAAGGGAAAGTCACCAAGAGAATATTCAGCACGCCGCTATTTTGCCTTGCGGGGCGGCCAGTATCATTGTTCGCTTCCCCACCACTGTCCCCCGAATGTCTGCTGGCCTGAATCTCGCGCAACAAGAAGCCGTCAATTTCTTGCACGGTCCTTGTCTGGTGTTGGCGGGGGCGGGCTCGGGCAAGACCCGCGTCATCACGCACAAAATTGGTCGCCTCATCCAAACGGGGCTTGAGCCCAAACGCATCGCGGCCATTACCTTTACCAACAAAGCCGCGGCAGAAATGCGCGAGCGTGCCAAAGGCTTGATTGGCTATGCGGCCAAAGATGTGTTGATTTGCACCTTCCACGCGCTGGGCGTGCGCATG
>JAVLFR010000101.1:0-5284 GCA_046052785.1 Limnohabitans sp.
TCTTGGGCCTGTTTGATGGGGTTGTACACGCGCGTGGTGTTGATGCCTGTGGTGCCCGACTGCATTTGCAGTTGGCTCCAGTGGATGCCAGGCTCGTAGTCTAAAAACTGCGTGGCCAGCCATTCGCCGACTGGCCGCCAATGCAGCCACAGCGGATAGGCGGCCACCGACACCAGCATGGCGCGCATGCGAAAGTTGAGCCAACCCGTTTCGCGCAACATCGTCACACACGCATCCACCATCGGCCAGCCAGTGCGCGCGGCTTTGAGGGCTTCGAAGTGCGCTTCGTTGAAATCGTGTTCGCGCAAACCGTCGTAGCCACGGTGCATGTTGTGCCATTCGATGGCGGGCTCGCTCTCGAGTTTTTGAATGAAGTGGCAGTGCCAATACAAACGGCTGATAAACCCTGTCAAGCCTGCGCGGTGACGGCTGGCGCTGGGTGGCAACTGGGCCAACTGGGCGCGCGTGTGTTGCACCACTTCACGCATGCTGATGCAGCCCCACGCCAAATAGGCCGACAAACGCGAGCAAGCATCAGGTGCCGACAACGGCGACGAGATGCCGCCGCGATAGCCCAAGCTGCGGGCATGTAAAAAACTGTGCAACGTGGCCAAAGCCAAAGGGCGCCCCCCCCGTTGCCGCAGAGGCGGGTTGTGTTGCAGGTGCGCGGGGGCTTGCATCTGCGAGGGTGCGCAACAAGCGCGTTGGGATGCTGGGGCTGTTGCAATGTCGGCTGGGCGGGGCAGCGGCCGCCAAAATTGCAACTCGCCAACCTGTTGCACAGGCTCAGCCATGTGCCGCTCCCAAGCCGCTTGCCACAGGTTTCTGTTTGTCAGTCCACGCACCACACCAAACTGCGGGTACTCCTGCCAAGCAATGTTGTGTGCTTGGCACCATGCACCAACTTGAAGGTCGCGCGCATAGGTAAAGCCATTGCCAGTTTCTTGGTGTGCGTGCAGTTGCTGAAAGGGGGCTTCTTGCCAGATGCGGTTGAGCACGTCGGGCAGCTCACCCGTGTGCACCTCCACGCAGCCGCCTTGCAAGCGCATCGCCTCATCAAGGGCTTGCAACGATTCGCGCACAAACTCAAAGTGCTGCAAGGCCGCATCGGGTTGCAGCCACAGTTCAGGCTCCATCACATAGATGCAGCGCACAGGACCGCGAAGCGCAGCGTGTGCCAACGCCGCGTGGTCTTCCCAGCGCAGGTCTCGTTTGAACCAAACCAGCTCGTAGCTCATGGGGGTGAAGACGCCTTGTGTTTGCGGCAAGCGTCTGAGCAGTAAAGCACCTGTTCCCAATTTTTAGCCCAAGCCTTGCGCCACGTCATGTCACGTCCGCAGGCCTTGCAGGGCTTGCTGGGCAAATGCTGCTTGTTACCTTTGTAGCTGGGCTTGTTTGGCATGTTCAGGCCTGCTTCAAGTGAGGCCATCGATGCTACGGGCCAGTTTGAAATCTTTGTCTGTCAGGCCTCCCACATCATGGGTCCAAATGCGAACGTGTAAATGCGTGTAGCTCGACAGCACTTCAGGGTGGTGGTCTTGCGCTTGGGCCAGTTGGGCAATTTGGTTGAACCGCGCCACCGCTGCCTCAAAGTGGGGCAGTTGCCAGCTTTTGTACAGGCAGGGTGTCTGGTGTTGGGCGTGGCTGTCTAGCGCCCATCCCGAGAGGGTGGTCATGGCCAATTGGACGTCTGTGGGCTGAAGTCGGTGCAGGGTCATGGCGCAGCAACCTCCACCATGATTTCGTTGCGCCTGAACATCGGCAGCGTCCAAGGCGGGTCATAGCGAGACAGCTGGGGCATGCCCGCGAGCTTGAGGGATTGTTGTTGTGCCCAAGCCAGGGTGTCGTTGGTTTTTTCTTGCACCCGCGCCATGGTGTTAAAACCTGTGTAGCGATTCACCACAAAGTATTTGCGCGGCAGTTCTTGCAAGGTGACCGCGCTGTTGTTCGGTTTGGCAATGGTGGCCAAGGTGTATTGGCTGGGCATCACAAAGTGGATGCGCCACTGCTTGGTCTGTGCAATGTCAAGATGGCTCGACTGCGGCTCAAGGGTGACAGGCGCCGTCATGGCGATTTTCGAAGACTGCGGCTCCACAGTGACAGGGGCGGTCATGGCAATCTTGACAGCTTTGTCTGAGCCTACCGCAAGGTTGTTGCCAAAGATGAAGTCGGCAATCAAGCGAAAGCCTTTGTTAGACGCCTCATCCATGTCGCCCTCGACGAAGGTTTGGGCAATCAAGGTTGGCGCGTAGACCCGCAACTCGAAAGGGGGTTGAGATATCAGCACCTCATACTTGGGTTCTTCAATGGCCATCGCTGTCTCCATCCATAAAGCCCCGCTCAACAAAGCGACGAGGGCGAGAGTGTTTAGACGCATGATTGCAATTGCTCCAGGGTTACAAACTCAAGGGCTTTGGCGTGGGTGCATGCCAGCACCACGGGCGGGGCCACGTGGGCATCCAAGGCTTCTTTCCAGCGCAGGGCACACAAGCACCATCGGTCACCCGCTTTGAGTCCAGCGAAGCGATAGTCTGGGCGAGGCGTGATGAGATCATTGCCTCTTTGCAGTGAAAAATCGAGGAAGGCTTGTGTGACTTTGGCGCACACCACATGGCTGCCTTGGTCATGGTGGTCGGTGTTGCAACAGCCATCGCGGTAGTAGCCTGTGAGAGGGTCATACGAGCAGGGAATCAGCGGTGTCCCCAGAACGTTCAAAGCTAGGTTGCTCATGTTGTCTGTCTTCCTGAGGTTTCTTCGTGCAGATCAATGCCCTCGTGTTGGGCAATTTTTTCAAGCGCGTTTTCAAACAAAGAACGGGCAGTGCCCGAAATCGACCGCAGGTAGGCATGGAGGTGCGCATCGTCTGCATTTTTGTTCAGACACTCTTGGCTGTACTCTTCAAAGCTAGCCAGTTGCGAAATGAGCTCGGCCACATGTTTGGGGCATTCGCAAAGCACTTGCGTGGAAATACTCGCCACACGGCTCAGTGTGGCGTCTGAATATTTGCGGCTCGCAATGACAGCACCTGTCGTGCCAAATTCTTGTGCGCGGGCTTGGTCGACAAACAACACCGACTGCAGCAACTCTGCCAACTCGCTGTCGGAGATGGGCTCTCGCCGCACGATCAAACCCGAAAACTTCATGGCCTGCACCACGGCCTCGGGTGCGAAGTTATAGATGACGATGGTTTGCGTGAATAGGTGTTGTTGAATCAGTGCTTGGATGGTGCTGTGCACAGAGGTTTGCAGCGAGTTGACCTTGATCAGCAGCACTTGGGGCTGATCTGAAAATGCAGCTTGGCTGGCAGCGGCCAAGTCCACCAGCACGTCAGTGACTTTGATTTGATGGCGCTTGAGGCTCGCCTCAAACTTGGGGGACTCAATGCGGTTAGCCAGGCTCAACCCCACCACTGCCAACGACACGGGCTGACCCACGGGGGGCAACTTGGGTGGCACATGGTTTTGCAAATTGCTCATGCGCCGCAGGGACTCCAGGGGCAAGCCCGCAATGGCGCTGATGGCATGACCTTCGCCCGAGAGTTGCTTGAGCAAAATCGCTTTGGACACATCGTGTTCTTCAAACAAACGCTGTTTGCCCTCGGTCTTGACGGGGCTGAATGCGCCATAACGGGTTTCCCAAATGCGCAGGGTTGATACGGGGATGCCCGTGGTTTTAGACACCGCGCCGATGCGGAAACGCGGGCCTACAGACGGTATGACAAGTTCCAAGATAACACCTTTGAGTAGGGATTGAGTAGATAATATGTCGAAATATAGATTTTTCAAAGAAATATCTCCCATTGCGTAGATAAATGTCTCAAAATCCTACTCAACAGGAGTTTGAACCATGATTTCGAAAAAAACCGTCAATGCCATCGAGGTCTGTGTATTTTTGGCCAGTCAGCACAACGCAGGTTATGTCACCACCACGGAGTTGTCGCCACGCTTGGACTTGTCCATCTCGTATTTGGAAAACATCCTCAAGCCTCTCAAAGCCCATGACATCGTGACATCCATGAAAGGGCCGGGTGGCGGTTACATGATTCGCGGCGACGTGTCCTTGGTGTCGATTTGGGACATTGCTGTGGTGTTTGAGCGCACATTTGATGATGCGGACTTGTCCGAAGACGATGAGCCTGTGGCTCTGGCCAGCTATGAGTTGGGGCTTGAGCAAATCGTGAAAGACACATTGAGCAATTTCACGCTGGCAGATTTTGTTGACTTCTCATCGCTGGATGTCAAGTCGTATGTGCAGGAGTTGGGGCGCTTCAAGTTCAAGCCCTTGCCCACCCCCTTTGTGCCCAAGGCGCCCAATTCGGTATTTCAGTTGCACATGTCTTTCTAACCCGTCTCATTTGAATAGGCTTGTCTATGCCCTTGCTGTTTGAGACCCCTTATAAAGCGCTGGTCGTTGGAGCCAGCGGTGCCATCGGTGGTGCGTTTGTGGCGGCCTTTCAGGCCGACCCGCTTTGCACGCATGTAGAGCTAGTGTCGCGCGCTCAGTCGCCTGGGTTTGATGTGCTGAATGCCGCGTCGATTGCGCAGCAAGCTGAGCTGTGCCGAGCGGCAGGTCCTTACCAAATCATGGTTGACGCCACAGGGGCGTTGACCATTGACGGTGTGGGACCTGAAAAATCATTGGCCAGTTTGCGTGAAGAGGTGCTGATGCAAAATTTTCACGTCAACGCTGTCGGGCCTGTCTTGTTGCTCCGACACTTCGCACCGCTGTTGGCGGCTGGGCCATCGATTTACGCCAAACTCTCAGCGCGTGTGGGCAGCATTTCAGACAACACAAAGGGCGGTTGGTATGGGTACCGCGCAGCCAAAGCGGCGCTGAACATGCTGCTGCAAACCGCCGCCATCGAGTTGCAGCGCAAAAATGCAGAACTGCGTGTGGTGGCCTTGCAGCCTGGAACGGTCAGGTCGGGTTTGTCGCAAGCTTTCGCCAATTCGGTGCCGCATCTGTTGGAGCCTGCCGAGTCCGTGGCAGGCATGTTGGCGGCTTTGTCATCCCTCTCACCCAAGACAGGCGCTCATTACATTGATTACCAGGGCAAGTCGATTGATTGGTAAATTTCAGTCGTTTTATTACTCCAGCCGTTGCGGTCTGGGTATGAGTTTGTAGTTCGTCATACGGCCACTGGCATCAACTTTCGCCAACACCATATCGCCCGAGTTGATGTTCTCGCCCACGAATTGGTAAATGTTGACATGGTGGGTGACCAAGATGAGTGCTTTCTGGCCCTTGGCACTGAGCTTGTTGGCGATGAATTTTTCAAGCTGTA
>JAVLFR010000102.1:0-10897 GCA_046052785.1 Limnohabitans sp.
TGAAGCGGGGCATTCATGAGCGTCCAAGCTGCGCCCTTGGTGTCCGCGGCCAAGCCTGCAGTCCCCGTCCACTTGCAATCCTTCTTAGCATTTGACTTCGGCGTCAAACGCACGGGCGTGGCCTATGGCAGCCGCATGTTGCGCGAGGCACAACCGCAAGCCACAGTGAACGCCGAGGGCGATGCCCGTTGGACCCTCATCACCCAGCGTATTGCCGAGTGGCAACCCGACGCGCTGGTGGTGGGTGTGCCCTATCACCCTGATGGTGCGGCCCACGCGAATACCGCCAAGGCCCAAAAATTTGCACGCCAACTTAACGGGCGTTTCAACCTGCCTGTCTTTGAAGTGGACGAGCGTTACAGCACCACCGAAGCCAAAGCCCAAGGCGCCAAGGATGCAGATGCGGCATCGGCGTGCATCATCCTGAACCAATTTTTTCGAGAGAACTTATGAGTACCCACGGAAACCTCATGCTGGACGCGGAGAGCTTGTACACCGAGCTTGTCAAAGGTGTGCGCCAACTGCTCACGCCCACCACACGTTTGGTGGGCATCACTTCGGGTGGGGCTTGGTTGGCGACACGCTTGCAAAAAGACCTGGACCTAGAGGGTGAGGCTGGCAGTATTTCGTCGGCCATGCACCGTGACGACTTTGCGCAGCGTGGTTTGGCGGATGGCGGCCCAACCAAGCTGCCGTTTGAAGTCAACGGCGCACACCTCATCGTGCTTGACGACGTGCTCTACACCGGCCGCACCATTCGCGCGGTGCTCAATGAATTGTTTGACTACGGACGCCCTGCCCAGGTGCAACTGGCCGTGTTAGTGGATCGCGGTGGCCGCGAGTTGCCCATTGAGGCCAGCTTTGCCGCAGCGCGTGTGGCTTTGCCGGCCAGCCAGTCGCTGGCGCTGACACAAGATGACCACGGTCAATTTAACTTTTCAGTTCAGAGCGAATAAAGGCCAGACATGCTCTACAAACGCAACCCACAACTCAACAAAAACGGCGAGCTGATTCACCTGCTCTCCACCGAAGGTTTGTCGCGCAGCATCTTGACGCACATCTTGGACACAGCGGCCAACTTTGTGTCTGTCAATGACCGCGAAGTCAAAAAAGTGCCGCTCTTGCGCGGCAAAAGTGTGTTCAATCTGTTTTTCGAAAACAGCACGCGGACACGCACCACGTTTGAGATTGCCGCGACGCGTTTGTCGGCGGATGTGTTCAACCTCGACATCGCACGTTCATCCGCGGCCAAGGGCGAGTCGCTGCTCGACACCATTGCCAACCTGAGCGCGATGGCGGCTGATATTTTTGTGGTGCGCCATGGCGAGTCGGGTGCGCCCTACCTCATCGCAGAACACGTCGCACCCCATGTGCACGTGATCAACGCGGGGGACGGCCGCCACGCCCACCCCACCCAGGGCTTGCTGGACATGTACACCATCCGTCACTACAAAAAAGATTTCACCAATCTCACCGTGGCCATCGTGGGCGACGTGTTGCACTCCCGTGTGGCGCGCTCTGACATCCACGCACTCACCACACTCGGCTGCGCTGAAGTGCGGGTGGTGGGTCCCAAAACCTTGGTCCCCAGCGACTTGTCGGCCATGGGTGTGAAGGTGTTCAATAACCTCGAAGAAGGCATCAAGGACTGCGATGTGGTCATCACATTGCGCTTGCAAAACGAACGCATGAGCGGTGCCTTATTGCCTTCTAGTCAAGAGTATTTCAAATCATTTGGCCTCACGCCAGAAAAATTGCAATTGGCCAAGCCCGACGCCATCGTGATGCACCCAGGCCCTATCAATCGGGGTGTGGAAATTGACTCTGCCGTGGTCGACGGGCCGCAAAGTGTCATCTTGTCGCAGGTGACGTTTGGCATTGCAGTGCGCATGGCCGTGATGTCGATCGTGGCGGGGAATGAAGCATGAACATCCTGATTCAAAACGGTCGCGTCATCGACCCAGCCTCGGGCTTTGATCACATCGCCGATATCGCGGTGGCTGATGGTCACATTCTTGCCATTGCCAAGCGGGGCGAAAGCTTGCCCGCTGATTTCAAAGCCGAACAAACGATAGAGGCCAAAGACTGTATCGTCGCCCCCGGCTTGGTTGACTTGCAAGCGCGCTTGCGTGAACCCGGCTATGAGCACGAAGGCATGTTGGCTTCTGAGCTCATGGCCGCGGTGGCGGGCGGCGTGACCAGCCTCGTGTGCCCACCCGACACCGACCCCGTGTTGGACGAGCCAGGCCTGATTGAAATGCTCAAATTCCGCGCAGAAAAACTCCACTGCGCTCGCGTCTTCCCCTTGGGTGCGCTCACCCGCGGCTTGAAGGGGGAGGTGCTGACGGAAATGTCAGACCTCACTGACGCAGGTTGCGTGGGCTTTAGCCAAGCTGAAGTGCCACTAGAAAACACCCAAGTGCTCCAACGTGCTTTGCAATATGCCTCGACCTTTGGCTACACCGTGTGGCTGCGTCCGCAAGATATGCATTTGGGCAAAGGCGTGGCCGCCAGCGGCCCGCTGGCCACCCGATTGGGTTTGGGTGGCGTGCCTGTCGCGGCAGAGACCATTGCCCTGCACACCATCTTCGCGTTGATGCGCACGACCAAAGCCCGCGTGCACCTGTGCCGCATCTCGAGCGCCGAAGGTGTGGAGCTGGTGCGTGCTGCCAAGCAAGAAGGCTTACGCTTAACGGCAGACGTGAGCATCAATTCGCTCCACCTGAGTGACCACGACATTGGCTACTTTGACAGCCGTGCACGCGTCACCCCTGTGTTGCGCCAACAGCGCGACCGCGATGCATTGCGCGCCGCTTTGGCCGATGGCACGCTGGACGCCTTGGTGTCAGACCACACGCCCATCGACATCGATGGCAAGGCCCTACCATTCGCCGAGGCCGAATCAGGAGCGACGGGTGTTGAGCTGTTGCTCAGCCTCTCGCTCAAATGGGCGCAAGACAGCGGTGTGGGTGTGCTGCGTGCCCTTGACGTGCTGACTGCGCAACCAGCCAAAGTGTTGGGCCCAGTGCAGGGCCAGAGTGAGAGTTTGGGTCAGTTACACGTGGGCGGCGTGGCCGATGTGGTGGTGTTTGACCCAGCCGTTGAATGGCAGGTCACACCCGATGCGTTGCACAGCCAAGGCAAGCACTCGCCGTTTGCGTTTGACATGACGGGCATGGTCATGCCCGCGCGTGTCAAAGCCACCTTGGTGGCGGGCCGCATCGCTTACAGGCTGGCGTGATGAAGCACTTGTTGGCCCTGTTGAAGTTTGTGCGCGTGTTGGGCTGCATCTTGGTGGCGTATTGGGACATTCGTACCAAATTCCACAAGTACAGCGACGATCAGCAAGCGCGCTATGTGGAAGTGTGGGCGCGAGGCATGTTGGCTGCTATCGGCATGGAGGTGCGTGTCAAAGGTCATCCCGCCCAAGGCCCCGTGCTGATGGCCGCCAATCACATTTCATGGCTCGACATTTTGGTCATGCATGCCGCTTGTCATTGCCGCTTTGTGGCCAAGTCTGAAATTCGCAGTTGGCCGGTGTTGGGCACACTTACCACGGGCGGGGGTTCACTCTATATTGAGCGGTCTTCCAACCGCGATGCGCTGCGCGTGGTGCACCAAATGGCGGAGGCTTTACAAAAAGGCCACGTGTTGGCGGTGTTTCCCGAAGGGGGAACGGGCGACGGCATCACGCTGTTGCCGTTTCATGCCAATTTGTTGCAAGCTGCGATTTCGGTGAATGCACCGATCCAACCGATTGCCTTGCAGTTCATTGATGCGCAGACCCATCAAATCAGCCTGGCCCCATGCTATCGCGATGACGACACCTTAATTGGCTCACTATGGCGCACGCTGTGCGCACCGCCATTGCTGGCGCAAGTGCGCTATGGCGACAAGCAAACTGCCGATGGACGCAACCGCCGAGAGTGGGCGCTAGACCTGCAAGCGACCGTCGGGCAGTTGCGTCAATCCAATTAACCCAAGCTGTCTGCCCAAATGTTTTGCGCCCAGTTCCAAGCGTAAACACCTTCTAGCTCGTTAGGCGCTGTGGACACACCGCCAGAGCCGGGTACGGTCTTGAAGGTTTTGTCTTTGGCATCGTATTGATGGACCGAGGCCACATGCACCACCAACTTGTCGTTCACAAAACTGTAGCAAGTGTTGGTCAGCAAGGGGTCTGGGTTGACGGGCAAGTCTGACAACTGCGCCACGATGGCCGCTGCGGTGACCTTGCCATGTGAGTTGGCCATGTGACCCGACTTTGGCATGGCGGGCGCCAACAAAATCGAATCGCCAATCACGTGCACATCCTTGGCTTGCGTCGACTCAAAGGTTTGGTAGTTCACACCGCACCAACGCGCGTTGGCATTGGCCAAGCCGCTTTGAATCGCAATCGTGCCCGCACGCATGGTGGGCAGCACATTGATCACATCGGCTTTGACATCGGCTTGCACTTCAAACTTAAGCGTTTTGGCTTTCGCATCCACAGCCACCGTTTTGTGTTGGCCACGGTATTCCAACATGTCTTTGTAGTTGTCAGCCCAGTACTTCTTGAACAAGGGGCCTTTGGACGTGACGTCTGGGTTGGCATCCAAAATCAACACCTTGGACTTGGGCTTGTGCTGCTTGAAGTAATGCGCCACTTGGCTGGCACGCTCGTAGGGGCCAGGCGGGCAGCGGTAGGGCGCTTCGGGAATGCTGATAGCAAACACGCCGCCATCGTCCATGGCTTCGAGCTGCTTGCGCAAGGCCAAAGTCTCGGAGCCGGCTTTCCAAGCGTGCAAGATTTGTCCAGAGGCATTGGCAGCTTGCAAACCCTCGACGCTGTTCAACACCAAGTCGATGCCGGGTGAGAGCACCAGCTTGTCGTAGCGAATGCTAGGACCGCTGGCCAAGGTGACAGTTTTCTTGACGGCATCCATGCTGGCCACATAGTCACGCACCACGTTCACGCCGTGATTGCTCGTTAGCTTGTCATACGGTGTGCTGATGTCAGCCATGGTCTTGCTGCCGCCAATCACCAAGTTAGACATGGGGCATGACACGAAGGCTGAGTTGGGCTCAATCAGCGTGACGTCGATTTTGTAGTTCGACAACATGCGAATGTATTTGGCAGCGGTGGCGCCGCCATAGCCGCCACCCACCACGACCACGCGGGCTTTTTCTGGAATACGACCTGTCGAGGCGCATCCCGCTAACGAACCCAAAGAACCTAATGCCAATGAGGCTTTGACGAAACTGCGACGTTGCATGGTGTTGTCCTTTAGCGTTTGAGGCTGGCGTAATAGTCGGCGATGCTGTTGATTTGTGCATCGGTATAACCTTTGGTGAGTTGGTGCATCACCGTGGCTGGGCGTGTGCCATCTTTAAAAGCCTTCATTTGCAAGACCATGTACTCTTTCGGCATGCCAGCCAAAGCAGGAATAGCTGAGCCTTGGACGGTGCGACCTTCGGTGCCGTGGCAGTTGGCGCAGGTGGCGGCGGTAGCGCGTTGGTACAGCGCATCGGCGGCGGGCTGCGCGTACGCGCTTGAAACGAAACAGGCAGACACGGCGGCCAACCAGGCCAAGCGGTGTCGCACAGAGAAGTGTTGTGTCATGGTGAACTCCAGCCCATCTAAGAATTGATAAAAACGAGGCCCCAAGTCTAAGCGTATTTGATAGGGCAAAATGCGCGCTTGATCAGAGAAACCCCATGATGAACCGACGTCAAACCCTTCAACACAGCTGGGCTGTGGCCACGCTGTTAGGCACTGCAGGCTTTATGCCGTTCCGAGCTTTCGCCTATGACAAGGCCGCTTTTGAAGCCAAGTCGGTGACCGCTGCGCTCAAAGCCTTGGGGGCGTCAGCCCCTGTGGCGAGCGCGGATGTGACTCTCCAAGGCCCCGAAATTGCAGACAACGGAGCCAGTGTGCTGTTGTCTTTTGGGACGTCGCTGCCGAACATCAAGCGCGTGTTGCTCTTGGTTGAAAAGAACCCGTCCGCTTTGGTGGCCAGCTTCTCGGTCAGCCCTGTGGTGGACAGCCAATTTTCTTTACGCATCAAGATGAGCCAATCGTCAGAGGTCTATGCCGTGGCTTTGACGCAAGACGGCAAGGCCTATTTCGCCAAGCGTGACATCAAGGTCACCTTGGGTGGCTGCGGCGAATAACGAGAGGAACCACACCATGTCTGAAGCCTCTCGTATTCGTATTGTTCCCGCTGGCGCCAACGCCACGGTGCGTGTGTTGATGAGCCATGACATGGAGTCTGGCCAGCGCAAAGATGGCAGCGGGAAAATCATTCCAGCTTGGCACATCCAAGATGTCACAGTCTTGCTCAATGGCAAATCAGTGATGACGGCAGAGTGGGGCACCGCTGTGGCGAAGAATCCGTTTTGGCAATTCACCCTCAAAGGCACCAAAGCAGGTGACAAGGTGACCATTCAATGGAAAGACAGCCGAGGCGACACCCGCATTGACGAGGCGACTGTCGGTTCAATTTAATTTGTGCTTAGATGATTTGGTTATGACTAACCAATAACTCTGTCGTTCCCTTTTAGTGCGTCTGCACTAAGAATCCATCCATCGCAAATTTGGATGGATTCAAAGGGAACCAAAATGATTCAACGCCAACACTTTCTCAAAACGCTGGTGGTCACAGTCTTCATTGCTGTGAGCGGCTTGGCTGCTGCGCAACCCGCGCTTGTCACCTTGCTCAACGTGTCGTATGACCCGACCCGCGAGCTGTACTCTGAGTTCAATGCCGCCTTCGCTAAACATTGGAAAGCACAAACGGGCCAAGACGTCACCATTAAGCAATCCCACGGCGGCTCGGGCAAACAAGCCCGCTCAGTCATTGACGGCATCGACGCCGATGTGGTGACCTTGGCCCTCGCGGGTGACATTGACGCGCTGTACAAAAACGGTGGCCTGATTCCACAAGACTGGCAAAAGCGCTTGCCCCATAACTCGTCGCCTTACACCTCCACCATTGTGTTGGTGGTGCGCCAAGGCAATCCCAAGGGCATCAAAGACTGGGACGACTTGGTCAAGCCCGGCATCAGCGTCATCACGCCCAACCCCAAAACATCCGGTGGCGCTCGGTGGAACTATTTAGCGGCTTGGGAATTTGCCAAACGCAAATATGGCGGTCCAAAAGGTGATGAAAGCAAAGCCAAAGAGTTTGTGAAAAAACTCTATGAGAACGTGCCTGTGCTCGACACCGGCGCACGCGGCTCATCGGTCACATTTGCCCAGCGCAACCAAGGCGATGTGTTCATCTCTTGGGAAAACGAAGCGCATTTGCTAGAAAAAGAATTTGGCAACAAGGTGGACATCGTTTACCCCTCCCTCAGCATCTTGGCGGAATCTCCTGTCACCGTGGTCGATAAAAACGTGGAGCGCAAAGGCACACGTAAAGTGGCCGAGGCTTACCTGAACTATCTCTACACCGAGGAAGGCCAAGACATTGCAGGCAAAAATTTCTACCGACCCATCTCTGCTAAAGCGCAAGCCAAGTATGTGAAGCAGCTACCCAAGCTCAATCTGTTCACTTTAGAGAGCGCTTTTGGCAACTGGGAGAAAGTGGCCAAAGAGCACTTTGCCGATGGCGCGCAGTTTGACCAGATTTATCTCAAAAAGTGAGGTTTGTTTCTATAGATGGATTTGTTATTAACAAACAAATAAACAGTTGTTGGAAAGGCTGGCGATGCGCACCACAATCGCGGTCATTTCTTTAGGTATGGAGCTCCACGCGATATGAAAAAATTTCTACACACCACCTTGGCCGCTGCGCTGTTGGCTGTCAGTTCGTTGGCTTCTGCACAAACTTTGCTGAACGCCTCGTATGACGTGGCCCGCGAGTTTTACAAAGACTACAACGCCGCCTTTGTTGCCCACTACAAAAAAACCACGGGCAAAGACATCAAGGTGGACCAAGCCCATGGCGGCTCGAGCGCCCAAGCGCGTGCCGTGAACGATGGCTTGGATGCCGACGTGGTCAGCATGAACACCACCACTGACATTGAGTTCTTGGCTGGCAACGGCGTGGTGGCCAAAGATTGGGCGAAGAAGTTTCCCAACAACGCGTCACCAACGACATCGACCATGTTGTTCCTGACACGCAATGGCAACCCCAAGGGCATCAAAGATTGGGACGACCTTGTCAAGCCTGGCGTGCAAGTCATCATCGTCAATCCCAAAACTGGTGGCAACGGCCGCATGGCCTATTTGGCCGCTTGGACCTATGCGCGTAAAAAAGGACAGACCGATGCGCAAGCTGCAGAGTTTGTGGCCAAGCTGTTTAAGAACGTGCCCGTGCTCGCCAAAGGCGGCCGCGATGCGACCACTATCTTTTTGCAACGCAATATTGGCGATGTGTTGGTAACGTTTGAATCAGAGGTGTTGTCCGTCGACCGTGAGTTTGGCGAAGGAAAGGTCGATGCCGTGCATCCATCCGTCAGCATCATCGCTGAGAACCCCGTGGCTGTGGTGGAACGCACCGTGAACAAAAAGGGCACAGGCGAATTGGCCACGGCGTATTTGAACTATTTGTACTCTGACGAAGCGCAGGAGATTGCGGCCAAGCATGCCTTGCGTCCACGCTCACCCGCCTTGCTGAAGAAATACGCCTCAACCTTCAAGCCTATTCAGTTGGTGCCTGTGAGCGAGTATTTCGGCTCACTCAGCGAAGCGCAAAAAGTCCACTTCAATGATGGCGGTCAGTTCGACAAGATTTACACACTGAAGTAATTTTTCATGGCATTGTTTTCTCTGGCGCGCAGCCACAAGGCTGCGCGTGTGCTTCCGGGCTTCAACATCACCTTAGGTTTCACGCTCACTTACCTGAGCTTGATCGTGTTGATCCCACTCTCCGCTTTGGTGTTCAAAACTTTCACGCTCACCTGGGAGCAGTTTTGGGCAGCCGTCACGGGCCCGCGTGTGATGGCCTCGTATCGCCTGACCTTTGGTGCGTCGCTCATTGCAGCCTTGGTGAATGTGGTGTTTGGTTTGCTTGTGGCCTGGGTGCTGGTGCGCTACGATTTCTTTGGCAAAAAAATCGTGGATGCGCTGGTGGACTTGCCGTTTGCCTTGCCCACCGCTGTCGCGGGTATTTCGCTTACCGCGTTACTGGCTGGCAATGGTTGGATTGGGCAGTACCTAGAGCCCATAGGTATTCAGCTCGCTTTCAATCCGAACGGCGTGGTGATTGCACTCATCTTCATTGGCTTGCCCTTTGTGGTGCGCACCGTGCAGCCGGTGTTGGAAGACGCAGAGAAAGAACTCGAAGAGGCCGCCACGTGTTTGGGGGCTACACGTTGGCAAACTTTTAGCCGTGTGATTTTTCCCAGCATCGCGCCTGCTTTGCTGACTGGTTTTGCCATGGCGTTTGCGCGTGCCATTGGTGAATACGGATCGGTCATTTTCATCGCTGGCAATATGCCCATGGTGTCTGAAATCACGCCGCTCATCATCATCGGCAAGTTAGAGCAATACGACTACGCGGGTGCCACAGCGGTGGCGGTGGTGATGCTGGTTATCTCGTTTATTTTGTTGTTGGTCATCAATGCGCTGCAAGCTTGGCAACGCCGCCACAGTGGAGCCTCGGCATGAGAACAACCACCACAGAGTCCGCATGGGTACGCTACAGCCTGATTGGCTTGGCACTCACGTTTATGTTTTTCTTCTTGGTCTTGCCCTTGGCGGCGGTGTTTACCGAAGCGTTGCGCAAAGGCTGGGATGCGTATTGGCTGGCATTGCAAGAGCCTGATGCCTGGTCGGCGATTCGTCTGACTTTTATCACCGCACTCATTGCCGTACCCTTGAACTTGGTGTTTGGTGTCGCAGCCGCTTGGGCGATTGCCAAATACGAATTCACGGGCAAAGCCTTCTTAACCACGCTGGTGGACTTGCCGTTTTCGGTGTCGCCCGTGGTGGCGGGTTTGATTTATGTGTTGATGTTTGGCGCGCAGGGTTGGTTTGGCCCGTGGTTGCAAGCGCATGACATCAAAATTATTTTTGCCGTGCCCGGCATTGTGTTGGCGACTGTGTTTGTCACGTTTCCCTTTATCGCGCGTGAGTTGATTCCTCTCATGCAAGCGCAGGGTAATGACGAAGAGCAAGCGGCCATCGTGTTGGGCGCTACAGGCTGGCAAACCTTTTGGTATGTCACGTTGCCCAATATCAAGTGGGGTTTGATTTACGGCGTGATCTTATGCAACGCACGCGCCATGGGTGAGTTTGGTGCGGTGTCGGTGGTGTCGGGCCACATCCGCGGACAAACCAACACCATGCCTTTGCATGTGGAGATTTTGTACAACGAATACCAATCGGTGGCAGCATTTGCCGTGGCTTCGTTGTTGGCTTTGTTGGCAGTGGTCACGCTGGCCATCAAGTCCGCCGTGGAGTGGCGTCATGCACGTGAGCTCAAAGCCACGGCTGATCTGCCGCCTGAAAATCCACACGCTTAAATTTATACGAGTACCCAATCATGAGCATCGAAATCAGAAACATCCATAAAAAGTTTGGCGACTTCCAAGCGCTGGGCGATGTGAGCCTCGACATTCACTCGGGTGAGTTGATCGCCTTGTTGGGCCCGTCGGGCTGCGGCAAAACCACCTTGCTGCGCATCATCGCGGGTTTAGAAAATGCAGACGCGGGCACCATTTTGTTCAGCGGTGAAGATACCACGCACGTGCATGTGCGCGAGCGTCAAGTGGGTTTTGTGTTCCAACACTACGCCTTGTTCCGCCACATGACAGTGTTTGAAAACGTCGCCTTTGGCTTGCGCGTCAAACCACGCAACGAGCGCCCCAGCGAAGCGCAAATCAAACAAAAGGTGCATGACTTGTTGAGTTTGGTGCAACTCGATTGGTTGGCAGATCGCTACCCTTCACAGCTCTCAGGCGGCCAACGCCA
>JAVLFR010000103.1:0-8982 GCA_046052785.1 Limnohabitans sp.
GCCCGGGATTTTGCTGATCGAGAAGCCGCAGCCTGTGCCGTTGTCGCCCGAATCAGAGGCGGCGCCGTCTTGGCCCACGCAGGCGTAGCGGCGGTAGTTTTCTTTCACCACGCCGTGGCACGTGGGGCAAGGCGTTTGAAGGGTGGCGTAGTCACCGGGGATGGTGTCGCGGTCAAACTCTTTGGCCTTTTTGACGATGTGCTCGGTCATTTCAGCAATTTCGCGCATGAACTCTTCGCGGCTGAGTTGGCCATGCTCCATGAGCGAGAGCTTGTGTTCCCAGCCGCCCGTGAGTTCGGGCTTGGACAGCTCCTCCACCCCCAAGCCGCGCAGCAGCGTGAACAGCTGGAAGGCTTTGGCGGTGGGCACGAGTTCGCGAAGGTCACGAATCATGTATTTCTCGTTGAGCAAACCTTCGATGGTGGCGGCTCGCGTGGCGGGGGTGCCCAAGCCTTTTTCTTGCATGGCTTCGCGCTGGTCGTCGTCTTCGACATTTTTGCCGGCGGTTTGCATGGCAGTGAGCAAGGTGGCCTCGGTGTATCGGGCTGGCGGCTTGGTCTTGAGGCCCTTGGGCTCTGCCGTGGCCGCAGTGGGCGTCTCACCCGCATTGACTTTGACCAACACTTTGCCCGACTCTTTGTCTTCTTCCTCGTCGACCTCTTTGCCGTAAATGGCTTGCCAACCTGGCTCCACCAAGACCTTGCCGCTGGACTTGAAGTGGTGCGCGCCAACTTGGCTGATGCGTGTGGTGTCCATGTATTTGGCGGGTGGGTAAAACACGGCGATGAAGCGCCGCACCACAAAGTCATAGAGCTTTTGTTCGGCATCCGACAGACCGCTGGGGGCTTGCGTGGTCGGGATGATGGCAAAGTGGTCACTCACCTTGGCGTTGTTAAACACCTTGGGGCTGGGCTTGATGTAACCCTGATCGATGGCGGTTTTGGCAAAGGGCGACAAATGCTTCATGGGGCTTTTGGCCAGCATCTCCATCGTGTCTTTGACGGTTTGCAAGTAGTCTTCGGGCAGGTGTTGTGAGTCGGTTCGTGGGTAAGTCAGTGCCTTGTGGCGCTCGTACAAGCTTTGCGCGAGCGCGAGCGTTGTTTTGGCCGAGAAGCCAAACCGACTGTTGGCCTCTTTTTGCAAGGTGGTCAGGTCAAACAAGCCCTTGCTGCTCTCGCTGCGTGGCTTGCTTTCTTCTTTGACGCTCGCTGCTTGGCCGCGCACCGCGTTGGCCACGGCCAGCGCTTCTTGCAAGCTCCACATGCGGTCTTCACGCTTTTCTTTGTCTTCGGCGTCTTTTTTGTGCTGCGGGTTGAACCACTTGGCGGGGTAGGTGCCAGCGGCGGCCGCGAATTCGGCATGAATTTCCCAATAGTCGCGGCTAATGAACTTGCGGATTTGTTCTTCGCGTTCCACCACCACGGATAAGGTGGGCGTTTGCACCCGGCCGACCGTGGTCAAGAAGAAGCCCCCTTCGCGGGAATTGAACGCGGTCAAGGCCCGCGTGCCGTTGATGCCCACGAGCCAGTCGGCCTCAGAGCGGCTACGCGCGGCATCGGCCAAGCCTTGCATTTGTTGTTGGGTGCGCAGCGAATCAAACCCATCACGAATGGCTTGTGGGGTCATGGACTGCAACCACAGGCGTTTGACCGGTTTATCGAGGGCTTTTTTGCCGCCTGCGTATTGCTCGATCAAGCGGAATATCAGCTCGCCTTCACGGCCCGCGTCACAGGCGTTGATGAGTGCGGTCACGTCTTTGCGCTTGGCCAGCTTCACCACCGCGTTCAAACGCGTTTTGGTTTTTTCCACCGGCTTCAAATCAAAGAAAGGCGGAATCACGGGCAGGTTGGCAAAGCTCCATTTGCCTCGCTTGACGTCAAACTCTTCGGGCGCTTGAATCTCAACCAAGTGACCGACGGCACTGGAGACGACATAGGTGTCGCTCTCAAAATGGTCGTCGTGTTTTTCGAACTTCCCCGCCACAGGCGTGAGTGCGCGCACGATGTCTTGCGCGACCGAAGGTTTTTCGGCAATCACGAGGGTTTTACTCATTTCAAAGTTCCTTAAAAACTGACCACTACAATTCGCTGTCTCGCGTGCGCACGCGCGCCCACGCGCACGCACGCACATGCGTACGTATCAAAGTTAACAGAAAAATCTCGTGACCCAAAAATCAACCGCCCCCACCCCTGCGCCCATCCGAGGACGTCGTATTCAAACCCGTCGCTCTGGCGTGCATGGCAAGGGTGTGTTTGCCCTGACTGATTTCGCCAAGGGCGAGACCATCATTGAGTACGTGGGCGAGATCATCACCTGGAAAGAAGCGCTGCGTCGCCATCCGCACGACCCCAGCGATCCCAACCACACGTTTTACTTTCACATTGACGAAAAGCACGTGATTGACGCCAAGTACGGCGGCAACTCCTCGCGCTGGATCAACCATGCGTGCAAGCCCAGCTGCCAACCGGATGAAGAAAACGGCCGCGTCTTCATCAAGGCCATTCGCAACATCAAGGCGGGTGAAGAGCTGAGTTACGACTACGGCTTGGTCATCGACGCCCCGTTGACCAAAGAACTCAAGCTCGAATACCCTTGCTGGTGCGGTGCCAAAAAGTGCCGCGGCACCTTGCTGTCATCGACCTCTTCTTTTCCCAAAGACAAGAAGTCCAGCAAAAAAAAGACGGACAAAAAATCAGACAAGGCCAAAGCCAAAGCCAAAAAAGGCTAAGCCCCATGATGTGGCCCGCCGAAGACCTCTGGCTTGCCATGGTGGCCAAGCAGCCTGGCTTGACGGTCGAGGTGCTGCCCGAGGTGGACTCCACCAACACCGAGCTGATGCGCCGCGCCCGTGCTGGCCAAACCGAGCCGGTGCTGCTGGTGGCCGACTCCCAAACCGCGGGCCGTGGCCGCCTAGGCCGACCCTGGCATGGCGAAGCGGGGCAAGCCCTCACCTTCTCCTTGGGCCTCATGCTCAGACCCGCCGATTGGTCGGGCTTGTCTTTGGCAGTGGGCTTGTCGCTGGCGCAAAGCTTGGACCCGCAGGGTCAGCTGGGCGTGCGTTTGAAGTGGCCCAACGACTTGTGGGTCAAACAGCCCCTAGCGCCCACCAGCTGGGGCAAATTGGCGGGCATTTTGATTGAGACGGCGTTGCCCACGGGCATGAGTTACAGCGGTGCGCAAGGCCGAGAACAAGCACGTTATTGTGTGGTGGGCGTCGGCATCAACATCGCACCGCCGGTGGCCGATGGCTTGTCCACCGCGCCATTGGGTCTTCAAGACTTGCAAAGCGGCATCACCCCACCCGAGGCTTTAACCCAAGTGGCCGAGCCCTTGTTGGCCACCTTGTTGGCGTTTGAACGCACAGGCTTTGCACCCTTGCAAAATGCCTTCAACGCCCGCGATGCACTGAGCAACTTAGCCGTCACATTGAGCGATGGCCGCCACGGCGTGGCAAGGGGTGTGGATGCGACTGGCGCGATGCGGGTGGACACCGAACTAGGTCAAGAGGTCATCAGTAGCTCGGAAGTGAGCGTGCGGCCGGTGTGAGGCGGACAACGGCGTCCGCCAAAGCTGGCGCCATACAACCCAAAAAAGGTGGATTTATGAAGTCGAAATTTTTGTTGCGCAACCTGGTCTATGCCTTGGCCGTGGCGAACTTGCTGTATTGGTTGTGGAACGACGGCGGTTTGCGATTCTTGGGTCTAGGCCCCAAGCCCGTGCAAGAGCCACAGCGCATAGAAAACCAAGTGGACCCAGAGCTGCTGACCGTGCGGCCCGCAGCGTCTGAGTCCAAATAAAAAACGCCCCTTCGTTTTGACCGACGAAGGGGTGCAGGGCTTACTTCAAATCGAAGCGGTCGAGGTTCATCACCTTGGTCCATGCCGCGACGAAGTCGTGCACGAACTTGCCCGCGTTGTCATCTTGGGCATACAACTCGGAGATGGCGCGCAGCTGTGAGTTCGAGCCAAACACCAAGTCCACACGCGTGCCCGTCCATTTGACAGCGCCTGTTTTGCGGTCATGGGCCGCAAAGGTTTCTTCGCTCGCGTCGGTCGGTGCCCAAGCAACCGCCATGTCGGTGAGGTTGACAAAGAAGTCGTTGGTCAATTGGCCCACGCGCTGCGTGAACACGCCGTGCTTGGCGCCACCTGTGTTGGCTCCCAAGACGCGCAAGCCGCCCACCAGCACCGTCATTTCAGGTGCGCTCAAGCTCAGCAACTGCGCTTTGTCCACCAACAGCTCTTCGGCGTGCATGCGGTAAGTCTTCTTTTGGTAGTTGCGGAACCCATCGGCGACGGGCTCTAGCACTGCAAAAGACTCGGCATCGGTGTGCTCAGCCGTTGCGTCTGTACGACCTGGGGCAAAAGGCACCGTCACGGCGTGGCCAGCTGCCTTGGCCGCAGCCTCAACAGCCGCACTGCCACCCAACACAATCAGATCGGCCAAAGAGACTTGTTTGCCGCCCGTGGCGCTGGCATTGAAGTCTTTTTGGATTTTCTCGAGCGCAGACAAGACCTTGGCAAGGTGCGCGGGGTCATTGGCTTCCCAGTCCTTTTGTGGGGCCAAACGCACGCGCGCACCGTTGGCGCCGCCACGCTTGTCCGAGCCGCGGAAGGTGCTGGCCGAGGCCCAAGCTGCGGCCACCAACTCCGAGACGCTGACGCCGCTGGCCAAAATTTTGGCTTTGAGGCTGGTAATGTCGTTGGCGTCCACCACCGCATGCTTGAGCGCGGGGATGGGGTCTTGCCAAATTAGGTCTTCGGCGGGCACTTCTGGGCCGAGGTACAGGTTTTTAGGGCCCATGTCGCGGTGGGTGAGTTTGAACCAAGCGCGGGCATAGGCATCGGCAAACTCATCGGGGTGGGCATAGAAGTGGCGTGAGACTTTTTCGTAGGCGGGGTCAAAGCGCAGCGAGAGGTCGGCCGTGGTCATCATCGGGGAGTGCTTCTTGCTGGGGTCGTGCGCGTCGGGGATCATGTCCTCGGGCGCACAGTCTTTGGCACGCCACTGGATGGCACCTGCGGGGCTGTTGACCTTCTCCCACTCGTATTTGAACAGCACCTTGAAATAACCCATGTCCCAGGTTGTGGGGTTGGGCTTCCAAGCGCCTTCAAAGCCGCTGGTGGTGGTGTCGTAACCCTTGCCCGTGCCGTGGCTGTTGATCCAGCCAAAGCCCATCTCTTGCAAAGGTGCGCCTTCTGGCTCGGGCCCGACTTTGGCAGGGTCGCCTGCGCCGTGCATTTTGCCAAAGGTGTGGCCGCCCGCGACCAAGGCCACGGTCTCGTAGTCGTTCATGGCCATGCGGGCGAAGGTTTCGCGCACATCTTTGCCCGACAACACGGGGTCGGGGTTGCCGTCTGGGCCTTGTGGGTTCACATAGATCAAGCCCATTTGCACCGCAGCCAGTGGGCTTTCTAGCTCACGGTCACCGCTGTAGCGGCTGTTGGGCTTGTCGCTGGTGGCCAGCCATTCTTTTTCGGCACCCCAAAACACATCCTCTTCGGGAGCCCAAATGTCAGCGCGGCCGCCGCCAAAACCGAATGTTTTGAAACCCATGGTCTCCATGGCCACATTGCCGCACAACACGAACAGGTCGGCCCATGAAATTTTGTTGCCGTACTTTTTCTTGATGGGCCACAACAGGCGTCTGCCCTTGTCCAAGTTACCGTTGTCAGGCCAGCTGTTGATGGGCGCAAAACGTTGGTTACCGGTGTTGGCACCGCCGCGGCCGTCAGCCGTGCGATAGGTGCCGGCTGCGTGCCATGACAGACGAATGAACAAACCACCGTAGTGGCCCCAGTCGGCAGGCCACCACTCTTGGGACTCGGTCATGAGGGCGGCCAAGTCTTTTTTGAGCGCCGCGTAATCGAGCTTTTTGAACTCCTTGTGGTAGTCAAAATCTGCATCCATCGGGCTGGAGACAGGCTGGTGTTGGTGCAAGATGGCCAGGTTGATCTGGTTGGGCCACCAATGCGCATTGGACTGAGCACCGCTGGTGCTGCGCGCGCCTGTGCCGGCGTGAAACGGACATTTTCCAGCCGTTGAACTTTGACTCATGTTGTATCTCCTAGTGAAGTGAATGACGGAAACAAACCTTTGTGCTCAAGTTGCCAACGCCAAGCTGGCGAGCAACTCCTCTTAATCAAGGTCACACATTGTTGGATGGACAAGCCGTCGACACCACATGATTCTTTCTATTCTTGCGATAGTCAACGCCAATCTAGTTGCAGTTTCTTATAAGGGTTATCCACCGTGCCAAGCCTAACCGCTTTTTCTAGTATGGGGGGACTCTTTTTTGCAGGAGCGAATGCGATGAACGAGATTGATCATCTGCCCGCAGTCAAGCAAGGCCTGTGGTTTTATGGGGGTTTGACAGCATGTCCCGTGCGCATCGTGCAGCACGACTTGCTGTGTGGCACACACGACCCAGAGGACCCCTCTGAGCTGGCCGCCGATCGCGTGGCGGATTGCTTTTACATCCGCTACCAACCGCCAGGGCCTCACCAGGATTGGCACGATGGCGGCGTGGCGTTGAGCTTGCGCGAAGCCTTGTTTTTGGCTCAGCGCAAGTTAGGCCCTGTGGTGCAGTGGGCCGATTGAGTTAAGCCAACACGGGCTGGCGAATCAAATAATCAAAGGCGGACAGCGCGGCCTTTGAGCCCTGACCCGCGGCGATGATGATTTGCTTAAAGGGCACGGTGGTGCAGTCACCCGCTGCAAATACGCCAGGCATGCTGGTGTGTCCTTTGTCATCGACCTCAATTTCGCCAAACTTGCTCAAGTCCAACGCGCCTTTCAAGAACTCGGTGTTGGGCACCAAGCCAATTTGCACAAACACACCCGCGAGCGCGATGTGATGCACATCATGGGTGGCGCGGTCTTTGTAGCTCAAGCCATTGACCTTACCGCCTTCGCCAGTGATTTCGGTGGTTTGGGCGTTTGCGTGGATGGTCACGTTGGGCAAGCTTTTGAGCTTGTTCACCAACACCGCATCAGCCTTGAGCTGGTCGGCAAACTCAATCAAGGTGACGTGTTCGACCAAGCCCGCCAAATCGATGGCGGCTTCTACGCCTGAGTTGCCGCCACCAATCACCGCCACGCGCTTGCCTTTGAACAAGGGGCCGTCGCAATGGGGGCAGTAGGCCACGCCTTTGTTTTTGTACTCGGCTTCGCCGGGCACGTTCACATTGCGCCAGCGTGCGCCGGTCGACAAGATGACGCTCTTGGCTTTGAGCACGCCGCCGTTTTCCAAGTGCACCTCGGTCAAGCCACCTTCTTCGGGCGCCGGCACGATTTGGCTGGCGCGTTGCATGTTCATTACCTCTACCCCGTAGTGGTGCACTTGGGCTTCCAAGTCGGCGGCCAGTTGGGGGCCGTTGGTCTCGAGGACCGAGATGTAGTTTTCAATCGACATGGTGTCGTTCAGTTGGCCACCAAAACGCTCAGCCGCTAACCCGACGCGAATGCCTTTGCGTGCCGCGTACACCGCAGCTGCGGCACCGGCCGGGCCGCCGCCGACGACCAACACGTCGTAAGGGGCTTTCTCGCTCATCTTCACGGCGTCGCGGGCGGCGGCACCTGTGTCGAGCTTGGCCACAATTTCTTCCACGCTCATGCGGCCTGAGCCAAACACTTGGCCATTCAAGAACACCATGGGCACCGCCATGATTTGGCGCTCATCCACTTCCTTTTGGAACGCGCCGCCTTCGATCACCACGGTCTTGACTTTGGGGTTGACGATGGCCATAAGCGAGAGCGCTTGCACCACGTCGGGGCAGTTGTGGCAGCTCAGGGACATGTAAACCTCAAAGTTGAAGTCCCCATTCAAACCCTTGATGCTGTCGATCACCTCTGGTTCCACCTTGGGTGGGTGGCCGCCGGTCCACAAGAGGGCCAGCACCAGCGAGGTGAACTCGTGGCCGAGCGGCAAACCCGCAAAGCGCACGCCTTGGGTTTCACCCTCGCGCACCACCACAAAAGACGGTTTGCGCGCGTCATCGCCCGTGGTGTCGAGCGTGACTTTGTCGGACAAACCCACGAGGGTGCTCAACATCTCGCCCATGTCTTTGCCCGTTTCGCTGTCGTCGAGTGAGGCGATCAAGCGGATGGGCTGGCGCAACATGCCCAGGTATTGTTGAAGCTGTGTTTTGAGTGCGTCGTCGAGCATGGTGTTCTTCAGTGTCAGGGTGCAAAGGCTTCAGGCCATACGCTTGTGGCGCTGGCTTGAGGGAGTCTGGGGGTGGAGGATTCGTTGAGGACAGCGCACGCTGGGGACCCAATGTGCGCTGCGCTCAACGACCTGCGCGAGCAGGTCGTGGGTCAAGGACCGCCCTGCTTGCGCAGGGCTTGATGCCGTGATTAAAAAATTAGATCTTGCCGACCAAATCGATGGAAGGAGCCAAAGTTTTCGCGCCTTCTTTCCACTTGGCTGGGCACACTTGACCTGGGTTAGCGGCGGTGTACTGAGCTGCAGTCAACTTGCGCAATGTCTCAGACACGTCGCGCGCGATTTCGTTGGAGTGCACTTCCATGGTCTTGATCATGCCTTCTGGGTTGATCACGAAGGTGCCGCGCAAGGCCAGGCCGTCTTCTTCGATGTGCACGCCAAAAGCGCGTGTCAACTTGTGTGTGGGGTCACCGATCAAGGGGAACTTGGCTTTGCCCACGGCAGGCGATGTCTCGTGCCACACTTTGTGAGAGAAGTGGGTGTCGGTGGTGACGATGTACACCTCTGCGCCGGCTTTTTGGAAAGCGGCATAGTTGTCAGCCGCGTCTTCGATTTCGGTGGGGCAGTTGAAGGTGAATGCGGCGGGCATGAAAATAAACACGTTCCACTTGCCTTTGAGGCTGGCTTCGGTGACTTCGATGAACTTGCCGTTGTGGAACGCGTTGGCTTTGAAGGGCTGAACGTGGGTGTTGATCAGGGACATGTGTTTCCTTTGGTTGGTTACTAAAAACTATCGAATGAGCAGAACTCATTGA